>CAYJEQ010000032.1:0-27581 GCA_964369235.1 uncultured Oscillospiraceae bacterium
CAATCTCATTGTTCTGGGTTAGGTTGTTAGGGAAGGGTGAATATAGCCCTTCCCTAACTCACCTTTTGGTGACTTTTGCGTGACGGCAAAAGTTACTGGGGTATTAGGTTTATTAATAGATAACGGTAATACTGCTATAGGGCAAAGCCCCCTGCTGAGGTGCTGTGGCTTAAGGCTGAGTAAATAAATAAAATTAATCACCGACTAAGGGCGAACACATAGGTTCGCCCCTACATATGACTGGATTAATATCTAACAGCAACCACCACACAACAGCTAACCATAATCCATATTACAAATCTGTGGCGTAGCCACTCCTTAACTCTTAACTCTTCACTCTTCACTCTTCACTCTTAACTCTTCACCAGCCAATGCAATTGGGTGTATTCACTCTTCACCAGCCAATACAATTAGGTGTATTCACTATTAACTTTTCACTTACCACCCCACTACACCACCACCCCACAAAATCTCAGATTTTTTCTTAAAAACAATAATTATTTCCCTTTATTTTGGCTATAATTATTATTATTGTATTAATTATTGTTAAAATATTTACTACATAGCCTTAAATCGTTTGACAAAGCCTACTTTAACAGGTAAAATAGTAATGTTATAAGGAAATATCTATCTGTAATTTTTCTAGATTTTCTATGTTCAGGTGTAATTAGGTGAAGATTTACACTTAGATGTTTACAGCCCTAGAATATTTACCACTTCACAAGAAAGTAAGGATTGATTTAATATGAAATTAATGGACAAAATATTTGGCACATATTCCCAGCGAGAGCTAAAGAAGATTACCCATATAAAGGACGCCGTTCTTGCCCTTGAGGAAAAGTTTGCCGCTCTATCTGAGGAAGAGTTAAAAGCAATGACCCCTAAATTTAAAGAGCGTCTAGCAGCAGGGGAAACACTGGACGATATTCTACCAGAAGCTTTTGCTACTTGTAGAGAAGCATCTTGGCGAGTGCTGGGCATGAAGCATTTCCCAGTGCAGATTATTGGTGGTATCGTACTACACCAGGGCAGAATTGCCGAAATGCGTACTGGTGAAGGTAAAACCCTAGTGGCTACATTGCCAGCATACCTAAACGCCCTATCTGGTGACGGTGTTCATCAGGTAACAGTAAATGATTATCTTGCAAAGCGTGACTCCGAGTGGATGGGTAAAATCTATCGCTACCTAGGACTTACAGTAGGTCTAGTAGTAGCAGGAATGAATCCAGAGCAGAAGAAAGCAGCATACGCAGCAGACATTACCTATGGTACAAATAACGAGTATGGTTTTGATTATCTAAGAGATAATATGGTTAGCCATAAGCATCAGCTAGTTCAGAGAGGTTTTAACTTTGCTATAGTGGATGAGGTTGACTCCATTCTAGTAGACGAAGCTAGAACACCACTTATTATTTCTGGACAGGGTGATAAATCCACTGATCTATATACAAAGGTAAATAGCTTTGCTAAAACTCTTACCTGTTTAAGAGTTAAGGAAAGTGATGATAAAATCCATGATGATGAGGTAACTGACGATTATGTTGTAGATGAAAAAGCTCGTCGTGCAACGCTAAGTACCCAAGGTGCTAAAAAAGCTGAGAAGCATTTTGGCATTGAGAATCTAACAGACCCAGAAAACTCCTCACTATCCCACCATATTAATCAGGCTATTAAAGCCCATGGTGTAATGCAGGCAGATATTGACTATGTGGTAAAAGATGGTGAAGTTATTATCGTTGACGAATACACAGGTCGTCTAATGGTAGGTAGAAGATATAACGAAGGTCTACATCAAGCTATTGAAGCTAAGGAAGGGGTAAAGGTTGCTAGAGAGTCCAAAACACTGGCATCTGTTACCTTCCAGAACTACTTTAGAATGTATAAGAAGCTGTCTGGTATGACAGGTACAGCTTTAACTGAGGAACATGAGTTTAGAGAGATTTACAAACTAGATGTAATTGTAATCCCTACAAATAAACCAATCCAGCGTTTAGACGAAGATGATGTTGTATTTAAAACCGAAGCTGGCAAGCTAAAGGTTATCTGTGACACAGTAGAGGAAGCCCACAAAACAGGTCAGCCTGTTCTAGTTGGTACAGTATCCATTGAGAAATCCGAGTTAATTTCCAAGCTACTTAAACAGCGCAAAATCCCTCATCAGGTTCTTAATGCTAAGCACCACGAGAGAGAAGCTGAGATTGTAGCACAGGCTGGTAAATTTGGTTCTGTTACCATTGCTACAAATATGGCTGGTCGTGGTACTGACATTGTACTAGGTGGTAATGCCGAATATCTAGCTAAGGCAGAACTTCGTAAGAAGGGCTTTAGCGAAGGACTTATCTACGAGGCTACAGGTTTTGCTGATACAACAAACCCTGATATTATAGCTGCTAGAGAAACCTACAGCCAGATACATGATAAATACAAGGCTGAGATTGATGTTGAAGCAGAAAAGGTTAAGGCTGCTGGTGGTTTATTTATCATCGGTACCGAGCGCCATGAATCCCGTCGTATAGATAATCAGCTAAGAGGTCGTGCTGGTCGTCAGGGAGATGTAGGTAGAACTCGTTTCTTCCTATCTTTACAGGATGATCTAATGCGTCTATTTGGTGGTGATCGCCTTGAGGGCTTAATGGAAATGCTTAAGGTTGATGAGGATATGCCTATTGAAGCAAAAATGCTTTCTGGCTCTATTGAATCCTCCCAGTCTAAGGTAGAAGGTAGAAACTTCGGTATTAGAAAGAGCGTTCTAAGATTTGATGATGTTATGAACAAACAACGTGAGATTATCTACAAACAGCGTAGTCAGGTACTAAATGGTGAGGACATCTCTGCTGTAATTAAAAAGATGATGACCGACCTAGTGGATAAGGCTGTTGAGTCCCACATTGGTACTACCGAGAAAAAATCCGATTGGGATATAGCTGGGCTACATGATATGTTTAAAAACTGGGCTATGCCAGCTACAGATTTAGTTTATACCGATGAACAGCTACAAGCTATTACAAAGGAAGATATTGCTAACACTATTAAGGGTAGAATGGAGCAGATGTACAACCATCGTGAGAAGGTATTTGGCAGTCAGCTAATGCGTGAAATAGAGCGAATTGCAATGCTAAGATCTGTTGATTCACTGTGGATGGATCACATTGACGCAATGGAGGAACTAAAGAAGGGTATCTACCTTCGTTCCTACGGTCAAAAGGATCCAGTTGTAGAGTACACCCATGAAGGTTTTGATATGTTTGATCAGATGATTGAATCTATTAAAGAAAACACCGTTAAACAGACTCTTACTCTACAGGTAAGAACACAGCAAACACCACAGCGCCCTCAATCATCTAAGCAAAACCCATAACAATAATATTTACAAAGACTGGTTAGTAGATTGCTAACCAGTCTTTTCTTTTTGGTACTATATTAATTTTTAGGGTAAAATTCTGTTAAGATATAACCTCTATATATTTGTTTTAGCTTTTACAATGGTTATTTATATTTTACATAGTAAAATATAAAGGTAATAAGTAAAAAGTAATAGTTAAGAACTTATGTGAAAATCTGCGATTTTCTATTTTATAATGTGGCGTAGCCACACCAACACTCTTCACCAGCCAATGCAATTGGGTGTATTCACTCTTAACTATTCACTTATAAATAATCGGAACATAGTGGAGATTATTTATATTATATGAGGAACGAATATAATATAAATTTGCCATTTGCTCGGTTGCCACACAGTGGCGAGAGCAAGGCGTCTAAAATCGCCCTGCGAGGATAAATAATCGGAACATAGTGGAGATTATTTATATTATTGTTTTGCAATAATTTATTATATTAACTCCACATATTATATAATGATGTAATACCTATAATTGTAAATAATAGAAATATATGTTGTAACTTAATTGTTACACAATTATTAATTATTATTTTGTATAGATAAATCTATGATAAAACATTATTTTCACCTGTATTTTAGCGATTTTAACTCTTTACACAGATTAGTTTTTTATGTTATAATATGGCGAATAAAATTATGATAGTTACATTGTCTTTTAGTATTAAGTAACATTTTATCAAAAATTTACTTTATCAGACATAAACTTATATAAAATTAATTTAGGAGTCGTGTTATGGATAGATTTACCATTAAAATTACAAATATTACAGGCCATAATTTACAGCAGATTTTTACAGATATTACTCCCATCCCTCGCCTTACCCTAGAGCTTTCTCAGGGTGGCAGTTATAGTGATGCTGATTTTATTATAATATCTACTAAGGATCTGCCAGACCTTGATAATATCTCAAAGAAACTGCCTACCTTCGGCAAAATCATTCTTCTAGCAGATAATACAATGGAGTTATCCTCATTAGAGCAGGATTTTCTTCTTAAATTTTTTGCTGTTATTACCTTTGATGATCCTATGATTTCCTACCGTTTTAACTCTTTAGCCAAAGATATTAACTCCTTAATGGAAAAAGAACTTCTAGACATTCAGCTAGAAACCCTTATTGACAGCGTCCCTGATTTAATTTGGTTTAAAGACACTATAGGTGCTCATATTAGAGTTAATGACTGTTTCTGCAAAACTGTAAACAAAACCAAAGAACAGATTAAATACCGTGGACACTGCTACATCTGGGATTTAGACCCTGAGGAGTACGAACAGGGTGAATATGTTTGTATGGAAACAGAAGATGTTGTTATTGAAGAACAGGGCACCCATCTTTTTGACGAAAAGGTTAAAATCTCCGATTCTATGCGCCAGTTAAAAACCTATAAATCTGCTCTAGTAGGCAGACGAGGGGAAACTATTGGCACCGTAGGCCTTGCTCGTGATGTTACCGAGATTTGGAACACCCATGAGGAGTTTAAAACCATTATGAACAACATGCCTTATGCCATGATGATTGTGGATAAAAACTACCAAATCCTTGAGGCTAATGAGGCACTGTACAATAAATTCATTATTGATACCAAGGATTTTACTGCTTTATGCTCTATTAATAATTTTGGTAACAAATTCTTTAATGATCAGCTGGTTTTCCCTGACCAGCTACAGGAGGTAGTGGACAAAACCACCACCATTAACGGTGATACCATTCATTTTCAGATTAACAAAAGCCCTATTTACGATGTGTTTAAAGAGCTTACTGCATATTTCTACACCTTTAGAGATATGACCATGGCTCATCAATACGAAAATATGCTAAAAAATCTTGCAGAAATCGACGAACTTACCCAAATCCACAATCGTAAAATGATAAGACGATATTTTAATGAAAATTTAACCCAACTTATCCAAAACAAAACCACTTTATCCATAACCATGATGGACATAGATTATTTTAAAGACTACAACGATCATTACGGTCACATTAAGGGAGATTCTGCCCTTATGGCTATGGGTGATATTCTAAGATCTGTATCCCATGATAAGGATATTTTAGTTTGTAGATATGGTGGTGAGGAATTTATGATGGTTGCCATTAATAAATCCAAAGAGGAAATGGAAGCTATTATAGAAAATATTAGGGAAAAACTAAAACATCTAGCAATACCCCATGAAAAATCACGGGCTGATAAACATATTACTTTAAGTGCAGGTATTAGCCATGGCAATATTCTATCCTCAGAAAACCAAATATCAAATATTATCCAAAATGCCGACAAGGCTCTTTACAAAGCAAAAGAGCAAGGCAGAAACACCTATATTTTTGGTGATAGTATAAATTAATAATTAATTATAAAGAGTGAATTTGCAGTAGTAAATTCACTCTTTTTTTTGTAGTTGGGATTGGTGGGGTGTTTTGGTTAATAGTGAAGAGTGAAAAGTGAAAAGTGTTGGTGTGGCTACGCCACACCTTAACTCTTCACCAGCCAATGAAATTGGGTGTATTAACTATTACTTATTACCTAAGAAAACACCCCCACCCCCTAATACATCAAGTCCTATTTTATGGTGTAAATCCCCTTTAATTTTACTATCTACACAAGGGTTAAAAATCCATTCTCTACATTATATAATATATATACAAAACCTTGTGGAAAACTTGAAACTCCATTAAAAATATGCTATAATTAACAAGTTGAAAATTTGTGGAATGATTGTTAGGAAATACAGAGTTAACATGATTTAACAACAGTATTAACAACTTGTCCACAAAGGACTTATAAACTTGGAAGGATATTAAATTATGGAATCGTTAAAGGAAGTCTTTTCCCTTGTAGATGAGTACTGCAAGGAAAAAATTTCAGATGTTGCATACATAGCTTGGATAAGTGTAATCGAGCCTATAAGGATGGATGACACCACCGTTTACCTAAGTGTAAAATCAGAATTTCAAAAGAATATAATCGAGGGTAGATACCTTAATCTTCTTAAGGACGCCTTTGAGGAGATACTAGGATTTGAGGTAAGTATCTCTATTGAAAGCCAGAAATCATCTCCTGATACACCTATTACAGTTTCTGATATTTTACCTAAAACACAGAATGTGATAGCTACAGGATATACACCACCTAAGGTAAACTATCAGGGTGGGGAGTATGATTATACCTTTGATACCTTTATTGTGGGATCATCAAATAAATTTGCCCACGCGGCTTCTCAGGCTGTAGCAGCTACCCCAGCCTCTGCCTACAATCCACTGTTTATCTACGGTAACTCAGGGCTTGGCAAAACCCACCTACTTAATGCCATTGTTCACGAAATAAGAAAGGATACCCCTGGCTCTAACATAATCTACGTTAAAGGGGATCAGTTTACCAATGAGCTTATTGAGGCTATTTCTCAGAAAACCACAATTGAGTTTCAGCAGAAATACCGTAAAGCTGATGTTTTCCTAATAGACGATATTCAGTTTATCGGTGGTAAGGATAGTACACAGGAAGAATTCTTCCATACATTTAACTCTATTTACGAGGCTGGCAAACAGATTGTACTAACCTCTGACCGTCCTCCCAAAGAGATTAAAACACTGGAAGATCGTTTAAAAACCCGTTTTGAATGGGGATTAATAGCTGATATTCAGCCACCTGATTACGAAACAAGAATAGCTATTATTCGTCGTAAGGCACAGCTACTAGATATAGACCTTCCTAATGATGTATCAGAATATATTGCCAATAGACTAAAAACTAATATCCGTCAGCTAGAAGGTGTAGTTAAAAAGCTAAAGGCATTCTCTCTAATAGGCACAACCCCATCAATACTAGTGGCACAGAATGCTATTAGAGATATACTAAACGACAATCAACCAGTACCTGTAACAGTGGAGCGTATTATCTCCGAAGTTAGCAGAACTTTTGGGGTATCACCACAGGATCTGCGATCACCTAAGCGAGCTGCACAGATCTCCTCTGCTAGACAGGCTGCTATGTATATTGTCCGTGAAATCACCCAGATGTCCACCTCTGCAATAGGGGAGGAGTTTGGTGGTAGAGATCACACCACAGTAGTTTACGCTACCCAACAGGTGGAAAAAAATAAAGAAACCGATTCTAAATATCGTGAAATTATCGAAGATATAATTAAGAATATCAGAGATAGTTAACAATTTCTTTATTATAAAAGTTATTAACAGGTAAAGTTTTTAACAATTCTTTTTTTGTTAAAAATATTTTTCCGAAAAATAGCTCCATAACTTATCCACCAAATAGTTCACTAGTTTTCCACATTCTTCACAGACTTTTCCACAGGCTTGTTAAATAAATTATAGTTTTAAACTTTTTACACAGTTTATATATTAGTTATTACAGTGGTAAAAAACCTGTCAATTCCTTTGTTTAAAAGGTCTACAAGGTTTATTAACTTATCCACTGCCCCTACTACTACTACTATTATATATTTATTTATATTATATATATATCTATGATTTCTTACTCTGTGAAAAACTAAAACCAATATTATCTCTTAATAATGTTAAATTACGAAAGGATTATACCAATGAATATAACCTGTTCTCGTTTAGTATTAACCGACGCTGTTTCCAATGTTTCAAGAGCTGTTTCTACTAAATCTGCTATACCTGCACTGGAAGGTATTAAAATATCTGCATATGATAATCAGTTAAAAATTTCAGGCTACGATCTAGAGCTAGGTATCTCCACCGAAATAGAATGCAAGGTTGCTATGGAAGGTGAGGTAGTTTTATCTGCTAGACTATTCCTAGAAATGATTAAAAAAATGCAGGGAGAGTTTATCTCTATTAACTGTGATGATAAACTCCTATGCACCATACAGTCAGGGGTAACTGAATACACCATACTAGGAATGTCCTCTGTGGATTTCCCAGAGCTTCCTACTATCTCCGATTCAGATAATATCACCCTAAAGGAAAATAAATTAAAATCCATGATTGCCCAGACTTTATTTGCTATATCAACCTCCGATACAAAACCTGTTCACACAGGATCTATGTTTGATATAGCACAGGGTAAGGTAAATATTATATCTGTAGATGGTTTCCGTCTTGCTCTTAGAACCGAGAAGGTAGACACAGAGGAAGAATATGTATTTATCGTGCCAGGGAAAACCCTATCAGAAATTGAAAAAATGCTTTCTGATAACGACGAAAACCTAGAAATTCAGGTTTCTAAAAAGCATATTATCTTTAACCTAGCTGGTTATAAAATAGTATCAAGACTGCTAGAAGGGGATTTTTTAGATTATAAGGCTTCCATCCCAAAAACTAGCACCACCTCTGTAAAGATTAAGGTTAAGGAGCTTTCTCAGGCTATTGAGCGTGCCTCCCTACTAATCTCCGACAGGGTAAAAAGCCCACTGCGTCTAAAATTTAGTGACAATATGATAAAGCTATCCTGTTCCACCTCCATCGGTAAGGCTTATGACGAAATAAGCTGTGAAATTAGTGGTGAAGAAATAGAAATAGGCTTTAACTCAAGATTTCTGCTAGATTCCCTAAAAGCTTCTGGTTGTGATCAGGTAATGTTAGAAATTAACGGCCCCCTTTCTCCTATGAGGGTTACCCCTATGGAAGGTGAGGACTTTATGTTCTTAGTTCTACCTGTAAGATTAAAGGCACAATAAAAATATTAAAGAAATTTATTTTATAAATTTCTTTAATAATGGATTTTGTGTTTTTCAGCATGAGATGCTGAAATTTCCTAAAGGAAAACCACTACAAAATCTGGACTGGAAAGATATTATTATGTGGACTTCGTGCCACATAATATGGAAGTTTACTTATTTTGGTTTGAGAAACCAAAATTCCCCTTGGGAACAGAAAACTTCTGGACTGGGAATATTTAATTTTTGATTATTTAATAATTTTTAATATTTAAGAAAGGAATGGTTTTATACTATGGAAAAACAAACCTTTTATATAAATACACCCTATATTAAACTGGACAGTTTTTTAAAATTTTGCGGCTTAGCTGAGTCCGGTGGCCACGCTAAGGAAATTGTCGCAGAAGAAGCTGTTAAGGTTAACGGTGAAGTTTGTACCATGCGAGGTAAAAAACTGGTTTCAGGGGATATTGTGGAAGTAGATGACTATATTTTAGAGGTTATGCAGGGTGAAGATTAATAATCTCTCTATAGAGAATTTTCGCAATATAGAAAACCTCTGTTTATCCCCCTGTGAAGGTGTCAATATTATCTATGGGGAAAATGGACAGGGAAAAACCAATATTATGGAAGCTATCTGGCTTTTTACCGGTGATAAAAGTTTCAGAGGTGCAGGGGATCAAAATATGATTAATCTTTATATTAAAGATAATCAGAGAACCTTTCTCCAGCTGGATTATCAAGGCGAAAACCGAGATATTACCTCTCAGATAACCCTATCACCAGCAAAAAAATACATGGTAAATGATATTTCGGTAAAAACTAGGACGGGGCTTTTTGGTAGATTTTATTCGGTTATATTCTCTCCCACCCATTTAGGACTTATTAAAGATGGCCCAGAGGAGCGAAGATTATTCCTTGATAGAACTATCTGCCAGATTAAACCTAAATACCGTCAGGTACTTTCCGACCTATCCAAGGTTATTACCCAGCGAAATCACATGATAAAAAAACTTTATAACTATAAAAACCCACAGGATTTAATGGAGGTTTGGGACAGTCATCTAGCTAGGCTATCTGCAACAGTGGCAAAAACTAGATACACTTACCTTAACCGTATAACTCCTTTGGCTGTGGATATGTACAGAGGTATTTCCGGTGATGGTGAGGCACTGGATATTTCCTATAAATCCAAGCTTTTTAATAGTTATGAGGAGATAGATAGCAGATTATTTAAAGAAAAAATCTCTGCTAATCTAGCAGAAGATATTAAAAACGGTAGCTCCACCTTAGGGGCTCATCGTGATGATATAGAGATAAGTTTAGACGGGATGAACTCTAGGCTATTTGCTTCCCAAGGACAACAGCGTAGTATCGTCCTTTCCTTAAAACTTGCCGAAGCTGCCATAATAAGGGAAACCACAGGTGAAGATCCTGTTATCCTACTAGATGATGTAATGAGTGAACTAGATGTTAGTCGCAGATCATTTTTACTTAATCAGCTACAGTGGGGACAGATTTTTATCACCTGTTGTGATCAGAAAGATTTTGATGGCATTGTAAAAGGCAGAGCCTTTGAAATATCAAAAGGCAGTTTAAAGGAAGTTAATCAGTGGTATGGTTAATGCCCAAGTAAAAAGTAAGAGTGAATAGTTAAAAGATAATAGCTGTAAGCTATGGTGAAAATCTGGGATTTTCTATTTTAAATATTGTGGCAAAGCCACTGCTACACTATTCACTAAATTTATTAGAATAATAAATTTAATAAAGGAGTGGTAGTATCTATCTACATCTAGGTGGCGATGTGGTTATTAAAACTAAAGATATAGTTGCAATACTGGATTTAGATAATACCACCACCTCAAAAATAACTAGAGATTACCTAGCTAATGTGCAAAAAAAAGGATATGTAGTAACCGTTTCCGATGAACTTCCAAAATCCTATGTTATCTGCGATAACGGCAAAGAGGTTAAGGTGTATATTTCACAGCTTTCCTCTAGGACATTGGAAAAAAGAACCGATTACATTAATAAATTAGGTGTTGAGATATAACACAGTTATATAAGGGAGAGTGTTTACAAGGTGACCGAAAATATAAATCACAATTATGGCGGTAGCGAAATACAGGTACTAGAAGGTCTAGAAGCTGTAAGAAAAAGACCAGGTATGTACATAGGTTCCACAGGCCCTAAGGGACTGCACCATTTGGTGTACGAAATAGTGGATAACTCAATAGATGAGGCACTGGCAGGACATTGTAGCGAAATTATTGTAGAGATACTTCCAGATAATATTATTAGAGTAAGGGATAACGGACGAGGTATTCCAGTAGATATTCAGCCACAGATGGGTATTCCAGCTGTAACTGTTGTATTTACTGTACTTCATGCCGGTGGTAAATTCGGAGGTGGCGGTTATAAAGTTTCCGGTGGTCTACATGGTGTAGGTGCTTCGGTAGTTAATGCCCTATCTGAATGGTTAGAAGTTGAGGTATGTAAAGACGGTAAAAGATACTATCAGCGTTTTGAGCGTGGTGATATTATCCAGGATCTAAAGGTTATCGGCGAGGCTGAACACAACGGAACACAGATTGCTTTTAAGGCAGATGGTGAGATATTTGAAACACTACAATACGAATATGATGTACTGCTTAATCGTTTAAGAGAGCAGGCTTTCCTAAATGCTGGGGTAAATATTACCTTTATTGATAAGAGGGAAGAAGAAGCAGTAGAGAATAACCTTCACTATGAAGGTGGTATTAAAAGCTTTGTTGAGTATATCCACGAGAGAAAAGCAGTGGAGGTACTTCACCCAGAAATTATCCACCTAACAGCTAATGGAGAGAATAACTCTGCTGAGGTAGCTATGCAGTACAATGATAGCTATAATGAGTTAATACTGTCCTTTGCTAACAATATTAACACTACCGAAGGTGGTACCCACGAGGCTGGATTTAAAGCAGCCCTAACAAGAGCAATTAACGATTATGGTAAAAGACATAATTATATAAAAGAAAGCGATAAAAACCTATCTGGTGAAGATGTTAGAGAAGGTCTAACTGCTATAGTATCGGTAAAACTTACCGAAGCACAGTTTGAAGGCCAGACAAAAACAAAACTAGGTAATAGCGAGATGAGATCTGTTGTAGATGGACTTGTTTACGAAAGCCTAGTGACCTTCCTAGAGGAAAACCCTTCTGTAGGTAGATCTATACTGGATAAGGCACTTAATGCAGCTAGAGCAAGAGAAGCAGCTAGAAAAGCAAGAGAGCTAACTAGAAGAAAATCTGCCCTAGAAACAGCCAGCCTACCGGGGAAACTTGCAGACTGTTCCGAGAAGGATTCTTCTCTAACAGAAATATACATCGTGGAAGGGGACTCTGCTGGTGGTAGTGCAAAAAACGGCAGAGATAGAAAATTCCAAGCAATCCTTCCTCTATGGGGTAAAATGCTTAATGTTGAGAAGGCACGACTGGACAAAGTATACGGCAATGAGAAGTTAATGCCTATTGTTACTGCACTGGGATGTGGTATTGGTGAGGAATTTGACCTGGAGAAACTTCGTTATGGCAAGGTTATTATTATGGCCGATGCTGATGTAGACGGATCCCATATTAGAACTCTACTAATGACCTTCTTCTTTAGATTTATGCGTCCTCTAGTGGAAAATGGACATATCTACATTGCACAGCCTCCACTATTTAAGCTATCCCGTGGTAAGCAGGTAAGATATGCCTATGACGATCAGCAGAGAGATGAGTACGCAAGAGAGCTTAACCCTGATGGTAACGGTAAGGTAGAGATACAGCGTTACAAAGGTCTTGGTGAGATGAATCCAGATCAGCTGTGGGAAACCACCATGGATCCATCTATTAGAACAATCCTAAGAGTTGAGATGGAAGATGCTCAGAAGGCAGACGAAATCTTTACAATTCTAATGGGTGATAAGGTACAGCCTAGACGAGAGTTTATCGAAACCAACGCCAAATATGTAAAAAATCTTGATATCTAGTATTAGTATATTAAACATACAAAAAACATACTAAATCACAGTAAAAGGATGGCTTATATGGATAATACAGAACAGGTTAAACCGACAGAGTCTATAATTACCACCAGCTATACCATTCCTAAAGATGAGTATATATACTACAATCTACTATATGCCTCTAACACCCTAGCTATTAGAAGAAAGAAAGCATATATGATCGGTGGTATCGAGCTGGTAACAGGTATAATTATACTGATTACACTAATTATGGGCAGTGGTGGTGATACTAATCAACTGCTGTATATCGGTGCTGCAGTTCTTATAGGTTTTGGGTTTTACTCGATATTTTTTCATCTATTTGTAATACCTAATTCTATAAAAAAACAGGCAGCAGCGCAGTTTGACAGTGGTAGCAGTTATGCTGAGCCCATTACACTAAATGTATATAATAATCGTATTGAACAGCTGAGAAGTGACGGTAATATTGTAAATTACTGGCAACATGTAAAAAGTTTTCATCAAAGTGAAAAAATATATGTAATCTACTTTGAGGAAGGCAAAACCCTGCTAATCCCTAAAAAGTCTATCGGCGATGATAAATTTATGTTGGAGGAGATTTTCTCCACCATCGCCAAAAAATATAATAAACCCTTTAGCAAATGGAAGGAACCTGTCTACAGGTAGGAGGTTAAACAGCCAATGAATAATGAAGGTACTAAGATTATTAATGTTGACATAGAAAAAGAGATGCGTAAAAGCTATCTGGAATATTCCATGTCAGTTATTGTAGGCAGAGCCCTACCAGATGTTCGTGACGGACTTAAGCCAGTACATAGAAGAATACTTTACACCATGCACGAGGCAGGTCTTACCCCAGATAAAAAATACCTAAAATGTGCTGCTACTGTAGGGGATGTACTAGGTAAGTACCACCCCCATGGTGATGCTTCGGTATATGATGCCCTAGTGCGTATGGCACAGGATTTCTCACTGAGATATACTCTAATTGATGGACAGGGGAACTTCGGTTCGGTAGATGGTGACCCAGCTGCTGCTTATCGTTATACCGAGTCCAAAATGAGTAAAATCTCTCAGGCACTGCTTACAGACATTGATAAAGAAACTGTAGACTATGCCCCTAACTACGATGATCGTCTAATGGAGCCAACTGTGCTGCCTTCCCGTTATCCTAATCTTTTGGTAAACGGATCTACAGGTATTGCTGTAGGTATGGCAACTAATATCCCTCCTCATAATCTAGGAGAGGTTATTGACGGTGTATGTGAGCTTATTGATAATCCTGAGGCAACTTTAGAGGATTTAATGCAGCATATTAAGGGTCCTGACTTCCCAACTGCTGGTATTATTATGGGTCGCAGTGGTATCCGTAGCGCCTATGGTACAGGTAGAGGTAAGATTACCCTAAGAGCAAGAGCAGAAATTCAGGAGATGAAGAACAACCGTGAGCGTATAGTTGTTACAGAAATCCCATACATGGTAAACAAAGCTAGACTTATTGAGAACATGGCAGAGCTGTGTAAGGATAAGAGAATTGACATGATTAGCGATCTTCGTGACGAGTCCGACCGTGAAGGTATGAGAATTGTTATCGAGCTAAAAAGAGATGCTAACGCTCAGATTGTACTTAATCAGTTATACAGATACACCCAGATGCAGGAAACTGTAGGTGTTATTATGCTTGCTCTTGCAGATGGTCAGCCTAAGACAATGACCCTTAAGGAAGTGCTATCCCATTACATTAAGTTCCAGCAGGAAATTATAGTAAGAAGAACTAAGTACGACCTAAGAAAAGCAAGAGAGCGCAGTCATATCCTAGAAGGTTTAAAGATTGCTATTGACCATATGGACGAGGTAATTAAAATTCTTAGAGCTTCTAAGGATCAGCCAACAGGTAAGGCAGCACTTATTGAGCGCTTCCAGTTAACTGATATTCAGGCACAGGCAATAGTACAGATGCGTCTAGGGCAGTTAACAGGTCTAGAAAGAGATAAGATAGAAAACGAATTAGCTCAAATTCTAGAAAAAATCGCTTACTTAGAAAGTATCCTAAGTGATAATGGCAAGGTTCTTTCTATAATTAAGGAAGAAATAACAGCTATTAAGGAAAAATTCGCCGATGAGCGCCGTACAGAAATTATGGCAATAAGTGGCGAGGTGGATATAGAGGATCTAATCCCAGTAGAGGATTGTGTAATTACACTAACCCACTACGGTTATATTAAGCGCCAGTTAACCGACACCTACCGTACTCAGAAGCGTGGTGGTAGAGGTGTACAAGGTATGCAGCGCCGAGATGAGGATTTTGTAGAGGAGCTTTTTGTTTGTTCCACCCACGACTATGTACTATTCTTTACCGATAGAGGTAGGGTGTACCGTCTAAAGGCATACGAAATCGCAGAAAGCCAGCGTACCTCTAGAGGTAGCAATATAGTAAACCTACTAGAGCTAGAGAAGGACGAGAAGATTTCCTCAATGATTAAGGTTGAGAATTTCGACGAAGGAAACTTCCTAGTTATGGTTACTAAAAATGGTATTATTAAGAGAACCGACCTATCAGCCTACAAAAACGGAAGAAAATCAGGACTTATTGCTATTACCCTTGATGAAGGAGATCAGCTTGCTTGGGTGCGTCTAACTCAGGGTGAAAGTGAACTTATCGTTGCTACTAAAAATGGTATGGCAATTAGATTTAATGAAAATGACGCAAGACCACTAAGCAGAACAGCAAGAGGTGTTAAGGCGATTACCCTAGGTGAAGATGACTGTGTAATTGGCATGGCAACAGTAACCGAAGGTGCAACACTGCTGACAATTTCCGAAGGTGGAGCAGGTAGAAAAACTGATGTTGATGAATACCGTACCCAGTCTAGAGGTGGTAAGGGTATTACCAACTACAAAACTGCTAAAAACGGCCCAGTTGCAGGCATTGCAATGGTTACCGACAATGATGATGTAATGCTAATAAGCGAGGATGGAATTATTATCAGAATACCATCTGAGCAGATTGCAAAACAGTCCCGTTATGGTGGTGGTGTAAGAGCAATGAGAATAGCAGAGGACAACCGAGTGGTGACCTTTGCAGTTGTTCCAAAGGAAGATGAAGAAGAAAACCCAGAAGGGGAAGAAAATACTGAAAATTCTGATGGTACAACAGAGGTTGTAGCCGAGGCGACAACAGAAGCTGTAGCTGAGGTAGTTGCAGAGGAAACAGCAGAATAATTATAATTAAAAGAGGTTGATTTTATATCAGCCTCTTTTTGTTTGTTGGTTATTAACTTTTGCTTTTTTAGGAGGGGGTAAGGGGGAGGTGAGTGCAACCAATTTCATTGGATTGGTGGGAAGAGAATAGTGAAAAGAGAATAGTGAAAAGAGAATAGTGAATAGTGAAGAGGTATGGTGTGGCTTCGCCACATATTTGAAATATGGTCTGTGATTAGTTGTTTTGGTGTGGTTGCTGTTATATATTTACTCTGACTTATGCCACAGTACCTCAGCAGGGGGAGTTGCCCTATAGCAATATTATGGTTATCTGTTCACCCATATCTAACACATAGAACTATAGTTATAGATATTGGCTAGTATTATCTCTTAACTCAGCCTTATCCCACAGCATCTCAGCTAGGGGCGTTGCCCCAACATATTACCAATGATATCTATAAATCACACTTCCCCAGTACCTTTTGCCGTCACGCAAAAGGTACCAAAAAGTGATTTAAGAGGGAGTTTCGATTCTCCCTCTTAAAAATCTCCCTTAAAACGACAAAAGGGGGATACACTCAGCTTTAACTTAGAGTAAGTTCCTTTTGATTCCCACCCCTTACCACACACTAACCTAGATGCGTCCTAGGTAAATATTAATCATAAAGATAAGATTTTTATATTACAGAAATAAATACCTCTGTGATTTCAAATAACAGTAACCATCACATAAAGGTGAACATGAGTAAGTAGATTACAGTAATACTGCTATGGGGCAATGCCCCTTGCTGAGGTGCTGTGTGACGGACAAAACAAACAGCAACCCACCCTACTATAAACCAAAGTCTAAGAAGTGATTTTAATATTTAGATATATATAAATAATATACAACAAGTATTTTATATAACGCTAATAACTATATGTATATAAAATAACCTTAATTTAATATACTGTAAGTAATAATATAGTACAATATTAAATAATGTATATGATTTTACCATTATTGTAATATGCTCCCACTGAGGTTAATATAGATATAACCTAGCTATAATATGTTTAATAGATGGATATAATTTAGGGTTATATATGTACAGAGTAGAAAAGATTTTGTATTTGTAGCTAACACAAAGCTCACAAACTGTCCACCTATAAAACACATCTGTATTTTAACCATAAAAGCCACCTTAAATATATGGTAATTTGTACTATCTTCCAAAATATGATTTTATGCAAATATAATAAAAGAAAACATTGTACTTTAGCCTAGCTATGTGTTAAAATGGTAGTCAATGGTTTACAACTGTTCACCGTAGGTGGAAATTTTTAAAACAATGTTTTAAAAAGCAAGTTTTGAATTTTCAAATTATAGGAATTTGTAATTTTAAAAAACACATTTATAGAATAGCCAAATGAGAATAAGATGGGGACAATGTGTTTTTCAAAACCATTCAAAACATTGCAGATTGAGGCAAGGTGAGAACAACAAATTTTTCAAACAATGTTTTAAAAAGCAAGTTTTTCAAAAACCATTCATAACATTGCAGACTAAGGGAAAGATGAGGATAATAATGACGAAATTACCTAAATTTTTAATAGTTGAAGCAGATATACTTCCAGAGGTTTTTCTTAAGGTAGTTATTGCCAAACAGTTATTAGCACAGGGCAAAGCAAAAAACTCCTCAGAAGCTGCAAAACTAGCAGGAGTATCACGAAGTGCTTACTATAAATATCGTGATAGTGTATATACATTTGACAGGGACACCCGAGAGCAAACCATAAGCTTATCTATTATACTTACTGATGAGCCAGGGGTGCTTTCCGGCGTACTTACTAGCTTATACGAGACAGGAGCGAATATCGTTACTGTTAATCAGAACATCCCCAGTGATGGAGTAGCAGTGGCTTCCATCTCCGCAAAGGTAGAACAGGAGTCCTTTGATGAGGAAGAATTTTTAGCATTTATGAAAAAAGTTCATGGAGTGGTAGACATAAAGAGTATTACTGGCCGATAATTTGAAAATGAATTTTTAAATTAGAAACACAGCACTTAATTTGAAAATATAATTTTCAAAGTAAGACCCCAATTAAGGGAAAGGAATAATTATAGTTATGACAAATATAGCAGTATTAGGTTTTGGTGTGGTAGGCTCAGGAACTGTGGAGCTTATCTACCAAAACTACAATAATATAAAAAGTAAAATAAAAGACGATATTCAGGTAAAATACATATTAGATAGAAGAACATTTCCAGATAGCCCTTATAACGATAGAATTACTACGGATTTTGAGGAGATTATCTCTGATGAAAGTGTTTCGGTGGTAATCGAGGTAATGGGTGGTGTAGAGCCAGCCTATACCTTTGTAAAAAAGGCGCTGGAAAGTGGTAAAAGCGTAGTTACCTCTAACAAAGCTCTAGTAGCAGCAAAAGGCTATGAGCTACTTACAATAGCAAAGGAAAAAGGGGTAAACTTTCTTTTTGAGGCTAGTGTAGGTGGTGGTATTCCTGTACTGCGTCCTATGATTAGCTGTTTTACAGCTGATAATATTAAATCAGTCTCTGGGATACTTAACGGAACAACTAATTTTATACTGTCTAAAATGGCTAAGGAAAATATGTCTTTTAGTGATGCACTGGCACTGGCACAAGAGCTAGGCTATGCCGAGGCAGATCCTACCGACGATATACAGGGCAATGATGCAGCAAGAAAGATTGCAATTCTAGCTTCTTTAGCTTTTGGGAAACATATCTACCCAGAGTTTGTTAAAACCTATGGTATTACCGAAATCTCTAAAGAAGATGTAGAGTATGCACAGGCTATGGACTGCGCCATTAAACTAATAGGCAGAGCTTCTATTTTAGATAGTGGCAAGGTAAAAATTATGGTTTCCCCAGCTATAGTATCAAAAACCAGCCAGCTGGCTTCTATTGAAGAAGTTTTCAATGGGGTGATGGTTCAGGGTGAGTTTGTAGGAGATGTGCTTTTCTACGGACAGGGAGCTGGAAAAATCGCCACAGCTTCAGCAGTAGTTTGTGATATTATGGAAGCAATTACAGCACAAAACACTATAGAATCCCTAACATGGCTTCAGGGTGATAACACTGTGGTAGAGGATTTTGACAACTATGCTGTTTCTGCCTTTGTCCGTATTGATAAAACTGTAGAGGAAGATTTTATAAAGATATTCCCACAGGCTAAAAAAATTACACTGGACAATAATAGAGATTGTGGTTATACTATTGAGGGTATCACCGAAGGATTTTTGGAAAAATCTCTTAAAGAAATAACTGTCCTAAGTATAGTGAGAATAATAAATTATTAATTATATAAATTGATTATTTTAAATTAAAGGGGTGCTTTAAGATGATACGCATTAAGATACCTGCAACCAGCGCAAATTTAGGAGCTGGATTTGACTCTATAGGTATGGCAGTTTCCCTTTACAACTATGTAAATATGATGGAGTATGATTCCATTGATATTAAGGCATTAGATGGAAAAAGCCTACCTACCGATAAACATAATCTAATATGTTCTACTGCAATGTATCTTTATGAGCTTTGTGGGGTGCCTTTTAAAGGTATTAAAATAGAACAGATTAACAATATACCTATGGCAAGAGGCTTAGGTAGTAGCTCTGCTTGTGTTATTGCTGGTTTAGTTGGGGCAAATGCCCTTATGGGTGAGCCTTTAAATCGTGAGGAGATTATTAATCTAGCAGCAAAGATGGAAGGACATCCCGACAACTCCACCCCAGCACTATTAGGTGGTATGGTGGTGGCAGCTATGGAAGGGGACAAAGTCTACTATGTTAGACAGGAGCTTAAAAACGATATTGCTATTGCAGCAATTATCCCTAATACCGAGCTTAAAACCTCCCATGCTAGAGGTGCCCTACCTCGTGATATAACCCATAAAGATGCAGTGTTTAATCTATCAAGATCAGCCTTAATGGCAGCTTCCTTTGCCAGTGGACAGTACCACAATCTAAAGGTGGCAACTGATGATAGAATACATCAGCCCTACCGTATTAAACTAATAGAGGACGGTAGAGATGTAATTGACACCTGTTATAATAATGGTGCCTATGGTGCATTTATCAGTGGGGCAGGGTCTACAATTCTATCGGTGGTAGATCTTAAAAAGGTTGGATATGAGTCCAAAATGAGAACCTACCTAGATAATAATGGTAAAGCCAACTGGGGACTTGTAATGTTAACAGTAGATAATCACGGCACAATTACCGAATATGATATGTAATATCAAAGCAGAAAGGATGAACATATATGTCACTTATAGTTCAAAAATTTGGTGGAAGCTCTGTAGCAACTGCTGAAAGAATTTTTAATGTGGCTCGCATAGTAAGCGAGTGTTATGACAAAGGCAATAAAGTAGTGGTAGTAGTGTCAGCTCAAGGGGACACCACCGACGATTTACTAGATAAAGCAAAAGAAATTAATCCTAATCCCTCAGCAAGAGAGATGGATGTACTTCTATCAGTAGGGGAGCAGATTTCCATATCACTGCTTGCAATGGCACTGGAAAAACTAGGTTACCCAGCAAAATCCCTAACAGGCTGGCAGGCTGGATTTAAAACAGACTCCACCCATTCCAATGCTCGTATATCTAAAATAAATGAGGAGCGACTAAATAACGAGCTAGGCAAGGGAAATATTGTTATAGTGGCAGGTTTTCAGGGTATTAATCGCTATGATGATATTACCACACTGGGCAGAGGTGGATCTGACACCAGTGCAGTGGCAATAGCAGCAGCTTTAAAAGCAGATAAATGCCAGATTTTTACCGATGTAGATGGAGTATACAGTGCCGATCCAAGAAAGGTAGCTAATGCCCAGAAAATGGAGGAAATCTCCTATGATGAAATGTTAGAACTAGCTTCTCTAGGTGCACAGGTATTACATAATCGTTCTGTAGAAATGGCAAAAAAATATAATATTAATCTGGAGGTTCTATCTAGCTTAGAGAGAAAACCAGGTACATTAATTAAGGAGGTAGTTGGTGTGGAACATACACTAATTAAAGGTGTTGCAAATGACAAAGATGTAGCGAGAATTTCGGTAATAGGTTTAGCAGATACACCGGGGGTAGCTTTTAAATTATTCTCACTACTTGCAAGTAAAAAAGTTAATGTAGATATTATCCTACAGTCAATCGGTAGAGAAAACACTAAGGATATTAGCTTTACTGTGTCTAAGTCCCATAAGGAGCTGGCAATAGAAGCAATTAAAAATGCAGAAGGAGCTTTAAACTATCAGAAATTAGTAGCAGAAGAAAACATCTGTAAACTATCTGTAGTTGGTGCTGGTATGGCAACTAATTCAGGGGTAGCAGCAAAGCTTTTTGAGGCACTTGCTGAAGCTAATGTAAATATTCAGATGATTAGCACCAGCGAAATTAAAATCTCTGTGCTAATTGATGTAGATGCAAGTGATAGAGCATTAAACGCAGTGCACAACGCATTCTACGCATAAACTTTAAATATTAAAGCAAAAACATATAAGGTGTATTACCTGGCTGTCGGTCAGGGAATACACCTTAACAATTTATATAGAGCTTTTATGGATAACCATAGAATTAGGGGGAGTAGGGGATAGTGAGTGAATAGTTAAGAGTTAATAGTGAAGAGTGAAGGAGTGGCTACGCCACAGGTTTGTAATGAGGCTGTCCTATTAAGATGAAACTGCATAAAACCAACCATATATTTGTAGGGTCTGATGCCCACATCAGACCGAAGATGATAAGAAATCTAAGTTTTCGGTTGGATGTAGGCATCGAACCCTACAGTATGTTTGTATAAAATCACCGACATATTTATTAGTGCGTCAGCCCCTTAGGTGTTGATTGATGTTCTCAAATAACTCAGCCATAAGCCACATCATTATTATAATGGGGTAATTACTGCTATCGATTAACTCGACCTTGTGCCATAGCATTATAACAATAGGTGTTGCCACTATAATCTACTCACTCTGCCTAGTCCCACAACACCTCAGCAGGGGGCGTTGCCCCATAGCAATATTACTATAATCTATCAATATACCTAATACCCCACCGTACTTTTATCGTCAGATAAAAGTAGGCAAAAGCTGATTTAAGAGGGAGTTTCGATTCTCCCTCTTAAAAATCTCCCTTAAAACGACAAAAGGGGGATACACTCAGTTTCTAACTTACATCAAGTTCCTTTTGATTCCCACCCCTTACCACACACTAACCTAGATGCGTCCTAGGTAGATATTAATCAGAAGATAAGATTTTTCTTACAGAAACAAATATCTCTGTAATATCAAATAACAGTTGTATATAGAAGAGTCAAGAGAATGGCTGTCTTGGTTAATGACTGAGTTTTAAATCTCATTGTTCTGTGCCCAGTTGTTAGGGAAGGGTGAATATAGCCCTTCCCTAACTCAGCACTCTGTAATTTACATCTCCTAGACTGTTTGAATTTATTCAAACAGTGGGTACATTTTATGTCACGGCAAAAGTTATTGGGGGATTAGGTTTATAAATAAGCTACATAGGTAAATGTATGGGGCAACGCCCCCTGCTGAGGTGCTGTGATATCAGGCTGAGTTAATAGATAACTGCAATCATATCTACTATGATAATATTGTCTAACGGATATAGATTAATATCTAATAGCAACCACCCCACAACCACTAACCATATTACAAATATGTGGCGAAGCCACACCAACACCAGCCAATGCAATTGGGTGTATTCACTATTCACTCTTACCTCTTCACTATCCACTATTCACCAGCTAATGAAATTGGGTGTATTCACTATTATCTATTACCTAAAAACCCCACTAATCTTTAGGCTTTAACCTAAAAAATAGTGGGGGTTATGGATTTATTGGGTTGGGTGGTTGCTATTATCCCTATCTAATCTCCATTAGAGAATTTACAAAACCTATAAAATACTCTCTATCTTCTAAGTTGTCAAAGGTAGAGTGGGGTATTATAAAAGCCTGTGAGCTACCGTAGTAGATGTATGTGGCAGTTTTCCCTAGGGAAATTTGATTAAGGCTACAGTAGGGAAGTTTATTTTCCCCTACAATACTTACATCATTTACAAAACCATCTTTAAATGTTAGAGTGCCACCTGGGCAGTAGGGGAGGTTGTCGTATTTCTTTGCTTTTTTAAGCTGGCTGGTAATAGACCTAGCTAAAATCTTATTGTAGAAAGCCAGTCTATAAAGCATTGCGACAGCCCCAATTACTGCAAAGAAAAATAAAGTAATCTCATCTAATTTTGCAATGTAAAAAACCATAACTAAAACCAGATATATTATAGGTAGCATTAGTTTGTAAAGGTTAATTCTTCTTTTAAGACTTTCGGTGTTTAGATTGTGATAAACATTAAAGTCGATAAAATCCTTATCGGTTATTTTATAATCTATAGTCATATCATCTTTTTACCTTTCTTTTGATTGGTAAATTATATCTTAATTTAAAGTATATTACAACTGTGTTTTTCTCCATTTATAGGTAAAAACCATGGATTTTCATATACATATAGTATATTTTATAATTATATATACAAAAAGTCTAAATAAATACAGCTAATCCCCCTAAAACCTCTAGGATTTTAGGGGGATTATATAATTAAGATACCTTTTAGAATTAATATAGATTAACCAATGTCCACTACAAATTCTTCGGTAATAGCTACAAACTCGCCTCTGTCATCTGGGTTGATGTTATTTGCATATACCTGTAGGGTAAAGGAATTTACCTCATCAGTTAGAGTGTACTCGCTATTATTAGTTAATAGCTCACCACCGTAGCCACCTTCCACTATGGAAGCAGAATGGAATACAATTTCATTACCTAGATTGTCCACACCCATAACCTTAAAGCTATTATCAAATAGTAGGTTTTCAGTAGAGTAGAAGATACTTGTGCTTAGGGGGTTAATTGTTAGAGTTTCAATAACAAGGGATTCACCGTTGCCAACATCTACAGGTACACCGATTGGGTAGGTGCTAGTATTAGCAGATAGCTCGTCGCCATTAGTTGCAAATTCAAAGCTCCAGTGTTCTTTAATCTGTTCACTATTAACCTGAGCACCAGCAATTCTTAGATTAACATCCATATCACCTTCAAACTTATCCTTAAGCATAAATATGGTTACAAACTCAACGGTGTTCTCATCAACGATTTCCTGTGAGCCTTGCTTTGCAGTGTTCATCCACTGACCATTAATATATAAATCCTGATGTGGTGCCCAGTAGGTGTCTGGCTGGACAATGCCTTCTTCAATTGTTAGAGAGGTGGATACAATGAACTTATTGTTTTCTCTATCGTAAACAACTTCACCTAGCTGTGCAGTAATGCCGCCTTTTGTTTCTGCTAGGTCAATTGCTGTGGAATAACTCTCTAGGTTATTATTTAGCCCTAGCATATCTGCAATGCTATGAGCAAATGGATTTGTTGTTGCAAAGGCACTTACACTGCCCAGTGAAGCTGTTGCCACTATTAATGTAGCTGCTGCTGTTGTTAGTATTCTTGAAGTTTTGTTTTTCTTAGCCATTGGTTTTTTCTCCTTAAGTAGCTTGCGCTTTAATATTTCGTTATTTAAGATTTTATCTTTCTCAGCCTTAGTAAGCTGGGTGACAGGATACTCCTCTAGGTCTGTTTCTATTTCATTTAATAGGTCATATATATTCTTTTCCATAATATTATTCCTTCCCTCCTAAAAATAATCGAAGTTTCTTCTTGCCTCGTGAAAGCCTATTATATATTACTGCTGGGGACATCTGCATACTACTGCCCACCTGTTCTATAGTTTCCTCATGGTAGAATATCCTTGTAAAAAGCTCCCTGTCCTCAGGTTTTAATCCTTCTATCAATCGGTTAAATTCACCTTGGTTTTCTATATCAGCTAGACTTTGCTGGGATTTTTCATCAGCTAAATCATAGGCTGTGTCAATATCCTCATTAGCAATATCCTTAAGATACTTTCTCACATAGCTTATGGCTTTAAATCGGGCAATGCCTGCAATCCAATTTTTTAGAGAGCTTTTCTCCTTATTATAAGACTGGATATTATCCCATATTGCAAGAAGTACATCATTAAAACATTCCTCTTGGTAGTTAGGTAGCAGCCTCATATGCTTACTTATAATACTTTTTATTAAACTGCCGTATGAATCCAACAGCTGACTTAAAGTGTCTTCGTCCTTTGCTAAAATCCCTTGGACTATATTTTCTTCACTGATTTCCCTCACCAGACTACCTCCTTTTCTCTCTGTCATAATATATTTCGCAAGAGTTTTATGTTTTCTATCAGTTTTTTTAAAAAATTTATTTACAACCTAAGATATATCTATAATAGATTATTATACAGAAAACTACAAGCCATTCTATTATAGTAGATAAGTGGGAAAATTAAGTTTTTTTAATCCCCCTTTATTTTTATATAGAGATATGTTAGAATGTATCATAAACTAAAGAGCTATATAATAAATAATGCTTACTGAATAACTGTGTGCTAAGCACACAGTTATAGGTCGCCACAATATTGTGGCGATTTAACCTCAA
Source organism: uncultured Oscillospiraceae bacterium (assembly GCA_964369235.1). Classification (GTDB taxonomy): domain Bacteria; phylum Bacillota; class Clostridia; order Oscillospirales; family Ruminococcaceae; genus CAYJEQ01. Next base: position 25,811 of record CAYJEQ010000032.1, read on the forward strand.
AACAAGGGTGTTTTGAGGTTAACAGGTGCATTGATTTACAGTCTGCCTGAATTTGGAGCTATACTCCAAATTCAGAGTGCAAAGTTTTTATAATAATGGATTAAAAACTTTGCACTTCTAAACACCCAAAAACATATTAAATAACCTATAAGTATGTTTTTGGGTTGTTCAGCAGACTTTAAATAAGATTAACTATATATAGATATAAAGAGAGGTATTAACTATGAATATACTTGTAATAGGTTGTGGCAGAGTAGGCTCCAATCTTGCTAATATGCTTTCTCGTGTAGGACATGATGTTTCTATAATAGATAGCAATGAGGAGAATTTCCTTAAACTTGCCGATGATTTTAACGGAATAAATGTAACAGGTGTTCCCATTGACCAAGATGTGCTAAAAAAAGCAGGTATCGAAGTTTGTGATGCCCTAGCAGCAGTAACACAGGACGATAATATGAACATTCTTGTTTGTCAGATTGCCAAACAGATGTTTAAAGTAGATAAAATCTTAGCCCGTGTATACGATCCAAGCCGTGAGGATATTTTTACAGATTTAGGTATTAGAACTTTCTGCCCTACTAATCTTACAGTAGAATCAGCAGTTTCTATTATTACCGACCGTGACCAGATTAAATATGTAACCTTTGACTCTACCACAGTAGCCTTCACCACCATAAAGGTGCCAAAGAACATTCATGGTAAAAATATTAGTGCCATTACCCCAGCACTAGGAGAGAAGTTAATTGGTGTAATCCACACTGATGGTAAAATGGTACTACTGGATAATAGCGAAGACCTTGTGGTGTATGGTACAGATAGACTGGTAATGGCAAAAACTGTAAGCCATTCTACCTATAATGGAGGTATATAGATGAATATTATTCTAATAGGTGGAGGTAAGGTTGGATTTCACCTTGCTCAAACTCTTATTAATCATGGACATAATACCACTATAGTAGAGATAAATCAGCAAAACTGTCAGAATATCGCAAATCTACTAGATGTTCCAGTAATTTGTGGTGATGGCTCAACAATATCGGTATTGGAAACAGCAGAAGCAGCTAAAGCAGATGTGCTAATTAGCGTAACTGGTAAGGATCAAGATAATTTGATTAGTTGTCAGCTGGCAAAAATTAGATTTAATGTGCCCAAAACCGTTGCTAGGGTAAATAATCCTAAGAATGTGGATATAATGAAGCAGTTAGGTGTAGATATTCCAATTTCCAGTACAAATAATATAGCAGCCCTACTGGAGCGAGAGGTAGACGCAGCAGCTATTAAGCAGCTAGTAGCTATTAATAGAGGAGAAGCCTCCCTTAGCGAAATGAAACTTCCAGATGATTACCCACTACATGGCAAGTCACTAATGGAGATACCTTTGCCAGAGTCCTCTATTATAGTATCCATTACAAGAGATGGCAAACTTATAGTACCAAGAGGTAATACTAAAATCATGAGTAATGATACTATTATAGTATTGTGTGAAAATCACGCACTACACGAACTTAATAAAGTGCTACAGCTTTCCCCTAAGGGTGATGAGTAGCAGCCGATATATATATAGTATAAAACCCCTATCTAGGAAACTAGATGGGGTTTATATATTGGGTGATACTAATATATAGTATAGGGTAAAAAGGACTAGGGAATAATAATAGACTGTGCAGATGATATTATATATAGAATAGGTTGGTGCAGATATATAGTATAGTCTGTTGGAGTTATATATAGTGGGACTGTGCTATATGCTATATATAATAAGAGAGCTACC
>CAYJEQ010000033.1:0-26946 GCA_964369235.1 uncultured Oscillospiraceae bacterium
CCCCCTGCTGAGGTGCTGTGGCATAAGGCTGAGTAAATATATGGCATTAGTTAGTAGATAATATCAATCAACACATACAGGGCGAACACACAGGTTCGCCCCTACATTAATATACCATTACCCCCAAATCACCTATTAATCCCAAAACAAAAACGATGTGTCCATATAATCTGAACACATCATTTTATGCTATTTAAAAAATTCCTCTTATTTAAAAAATAGTGGTAGTTGGCGTTGCACCAATTGTAGGTTTCTCTTATTTAAAAAATAGTGGTAATGGTGCAAGGAATAGGATATCTGTTCTCTGTGCTGCATCACCTTCTGCTAGTGCTGCGCATTTACCACAGATTTCTCCACCTGCTTTTTCCACTAACTGCTCTAGGGCATTTAGGGATTCACCTGTGCTAATTACATCATCTACGATTAGAACCTTCTTGCCTTTTAGACGGTCGATGTCCACTGTATCCATGTATAAGGTCTGCACCTTTGCTGTAGTAATGGATTTAACCTCTACTGCTACTGGAGCTTTCATATATAGCTTCTGGCTTTTTCTTGCTAGGATGTAGTTTTTCCCAGACTGTCTTGCCATTTCGTAAGCTAGTGGGATACCCTTTGACTCAGCTGTGATAATCACATCAAAATCCGGTGCAATCTTCAGTAGTTCCTTTGCACAAGCTATTGTTAGCTCCACATCAGAAAACATAATAAATGCTGCAATGTCTAACTTCTCATTTACTGGGCAGATTTCTAGCTCTCTTGTCAGTCCTGCCACTTCTAATTTGTAGGTACTCATATTACTTTTTTTCCTTTCAGTTTAACTGATTTCCTTTTTGTTTTATATCTATGACTTTTGCTTAGTTTGTAATCTCTCAGTAGATTTGCAAAGCCAATTTTAACATTTATAAGTTTATCCTGGAGGCCATGATAAACTTCTGCCACCTAATAGATGGTAGTGTAGATGGTTTACTGTTTGTCCACCGTCTTCTCCACAATTGGTTACCACTCGGTAGCCATTGGTTATTCCTGCTTCCTTGGCAATGGTGCCAATCTTAGCAAAGATATGCCCAATTATTATAGAGTTGTGGGGGCTTATTTCATCACAGGATTCTATGTGGTGCTTTGGTATAATTAGGATGTGGACTGGAGCTTTAGGATCTATATCCCAAAAAGCTAGTATATGCTCATCTTCATATACTTTTTTAGCTGGGATACCACCTTCGGATATTTTACAAAATAAACATTCCATAGGGCAACACCTTTCTTTTTATAGGGGATTTTAGGGTAAAATCATATACTATCTGTATAATATAGTTTGTTTATTACTAAAATCCCCTTTTTAAATTTAATTTTATGATTATTTGCTAATCATAGCTTTAATCATTTCTGGTACTTTGGCAACAGCTTCGTCGATTTTAAAAATCTCTGTTGCTCCACCCATGGCACTGTCTGGCTTACCACCACCACTGCCACCAACTAATGATGTAATCTCCTTAACTAGCTTACCAGCATGAGCACCAGCTGCTACTGCTTCCTTGCCACACACTACTAGTATAGATCCCTTGTCATCGTTTACTGTAGATAGCACTGCTACTACATTTGGCTGATTTTCCTTGATTTTATCACCTAGTAGACGAAGCTTATCTGCCTTTGCCCCTGTCATAGCTGTTGCGATAAACTTAATATCGCCTATCATAGTTGCATCGCTAAACATACCCTTCATCTCCATGCTAGCTAGCTTCTGATTTAGAGCGTCAATCTCACGATCCTTCTCCTTCATCTCTGCCATTACTGCATTTACCTTATTAGGTAGCTCAGATAGGTTTCCTAGCTTTAATGGCTCTGCTGCCTGTGTCATAGTAGCATTCATTCTATCAATTAGCTTTAGTACCCCTCTACCTGTTACAGCCTCAATTCTTCTAATGCCAGCTGCTACAGAGGATTCCTTTAGTATCTTAAATAGACCGATGTTAGCTGTGGTTTTTACATGGGTACCACCACAAAGCTCAACACTTCTGCCTCCCATATCTGCCACACGAACTAGGTTGCCATATTTCTCACCAAATAGTGCAATAGCGCCCTTGCCCTTAGCTGCATCAATGGACATTTCCTCTACCTCTACAGCTAGATCCTGTAGTATCATGTCATTAACTAGGTATTCTACCTTGTCAATCTGCTCCGGTGTCATTGCATCAAAATGGGAGAAGTCAAATCTACAACCCTGTGTATCTACATAGGAACCGGACTGATGTACATGATTTCCCAGTACCTCTCTCAGTGCCTGCTGTAGTAGGTGGCATGCGCTGTGGTTTCTTGTTGTTGCATTGCGATTAGCAGAGGAAACAACAGCTGTAGCCTCATTACCTGTAGAGATAAATCCAGCTTCCATTTTACCGATATGGATAATGTTCCCTGTAGGAGATTTCTTAGTATCTCTTACTGCAAAGGTATTATTGCCTACCTCAATTACCCCACTATCACCAATCTGTCCACCACTTTCAGCATAGAAAGGTGTTTCCCCTAGGATAACTACACCTTCCTGTCCTTCGTTAATAGTTTCGGCTAATGCACCCTCTACTATTATTGCCAGAACCTTGGATTTATGTGTGATTTTATCATATCCTACAAAGTCTGTAGTAATATCCATACCAGCTAGTACATCACCTTCCCAGCCCTTGTCACCAATTGCTGCTGTTGCTGCTCTAGCTCTTTCACGCTGTTCATTCATCTTTGCCACAAATTGATCTTCGTCTAGGCGCATACCCTTTTCTTCTAGTATCTCTCTAGTTAGATCCACTGGAAAGCCAAAGGTATCATATAGCTTAAATGCCTCATCACCGGATAGAATTTTCTCCTGAGATTTTAGGCTACTTGTTTCCATTGACTCAATTAGTGTAGCCAGTAGATCCATGCCCTGATCGATTGTTTTAGCAAAACGCTCTTCTTCGGTTTTAATAACCTTAATAATGTAGTCCTTGTTTTCCACTAGCTCAGGATATGCTGTGGCATTTTCCTTAATTACTGTTTCACATACCTCAAATAGGAATGCTCTTGTAATACCCAGTAGTCTACCATGACGAGCTGCACGACGAAGTAGTCTTCTCAGTACATATCCTCTGCCCTCATTAAGTGGCACTACACCATCACCAATCATAAATGTTGTACTTCTAATATGGTCGGTGATTACTCTTAGAGATACATCTCTTTTTTCATCTTCTTTATAGGTAATATCTGCAATTTTACAGATGTGATCCATAATATTCTTAACTGTGTCAACCTCAAATAGATTGTTTACATTCTGGGAGATACAGCCTAGACGCTCCAGTCCCATACCTGTGTCAATATTCGGTTTTTCCAGTAGTGTGTAGTTGCCTTCACCGTCGGAATTGTACTGGGTAAATACCAGATTCCAAAACTCTACATAACGGTCACAGTCACAACCTACTGCACACTCAGGGTTGTCACAGCCATGCTCTTCACCTCTGTCATAGTAAATCTCAGAACATGGGCCACATGGGCCTGTACCGATTTCCCAGAAGTTATCTGCCTTGCCCAGTCTTACTATTCTATTAGGATCAACTCCTACCTGCTTTGTCCAAATGTCAAAGGCTTCATCATCTTCTAGATAGATGGATACCCATAGTCTATCCAGTGGCATTTCCATTTCCTTAGTGATAAATTCCCATGCCCACTGGGTAGCTTCAACCTTAAAGTAATCCCCAAAGGAGAAGTTCCCTAGCATCTCAAAGTAAGTACCGTGACGGGCAGTTTTACCAACTCGCTCAATGTCCGGTGTTCTAATACATTTCTGACAGGTAGTTACCCTTTTATTAGGAGGGGTTTCTAGGCCTAGAAAGTATTTTTTCAGTGGCGCCATACCAGAGTTAATTAGCAGTAGTCCTGCATCGTCCTTTGGCACTAGTGGTGCGCTTTCCATTATTGTGTGACCTTTGCTCTGAAAGAACTTAAGATATCTATCTCTAAGCTCGTTTACGCTCATCCATTCCATTGTATATTCTCCTTAAATTTAAATAAATACTAATTTACAACAGTCTAACTACCTATAATAGCCAGTTTAAACTAAATTTTACAAAACAAAAATACCCCCATCCCCCAAAAAAGGGACGAGAGTATAAAACTTCCGCGGTACCACCCAAATTACACAGAGATCTCCCCTGTGTCACTTAAATAGATTTAACGCATCTAATACGGTCTATATCTTCTATAAACAGCTCGGAGGTGGCATTCTAAGCGTCTACTACAAACAATCTCTCAGCAAATGTTGTTCTCTCTGGGTAGCTCTACTAGATTAATCTCGTCATAGCTTTATAATGGTTTATTAATATTTTACCACCTATTATTATAATGCTAATAGAGGTAAATGTCAATGTTTTTTGGTGGATTTATCAACTAATCAATACTAAAATCCTCTAGGGAAAAGCTTGGCAGTTTATTTAGCCTTTTTGGTATGCGTTTTAGAGGATCGTAGACGAATTTCTTACAGAAAAAATCAGGCTGTACCACACCTTTTTTGGTGCAGAGGATGTTTTGGTCATCGGCAGAGGCTTGGCCTTGGGTGCAATAGCTACAGCTAGGCTCTATATTATTATTAAAAAATCTATATCTAGCCATAATATCCCCCTTTAATTTAATTAATAGTTAAAGTATAGCAGAAATAAAAAGTCCATGCAAGGGGAGGATTGGTGGGTTAAGAGGGAATGGTTAATATGTATGGTGGGGGGTTAAGTGAAGAGTTAAGAGTTAAGAGTTAAGGAGTGGCTACGCCACAGATTTGTAATATGGATTATGGTTAGCTGTTGTGTGGTGGTTGCTGTTAGATATTAACCCCGTCCTATGTAGGGTGAACCTATGTGTTCGCCCTTTGGGTGTTGATTACTGTTATCTATTAAATCAGCCTAAACCCACAACATTTCAGCTGTATACATTGCCACTATAAATTACTAACTCATATCTGTACCACAGTACCTCAGCTGGGGGCGTTGCCCCATAGCAGTATTACTGTAGCCTATTTGTATCCCAACCCCCAATAACTTTTGCCGTCACGCAAAAGTCATCAAAAAGTGATTTAAGAGGGAGTTTCGATTCTCCCTCTTAAAAATCTCCCTTAAAACGACAAAAGGGGGATACACTCAGTTTCTAACTTACATCAAGTTCCTTTTGATTCCCCCAGAGCATTTCCCACCTTTACTTTTTCTATAATATTTTAATTCAGTAGATGGGTGATTTTCACTTATGATTAGTTTTCGTCATAACTGTAATGTAATCTTACTGACAGGGAGAAAGCTGTTTTGGTGGGGTCAAGGGGCTGTTAGTTTTAGAGGTATCAGTGTCTTAGTGCCATCCTTGTGGTAGGATGGGTCTTTAGAGAAGGGCACACACAAGCCCTTCCCTAAATCAGCTTTTGGTAACTTTTATCTGACGATAAAAGTAACTGGGGTATTAGGTTTATAAGTAGACTACAGTGGTAAATGTATGGGGCAACGCCCCCTGCTGAGGTGCTGTGGTATAAGTCAGAGCTAATAGGCAACATCAATCATTACCTAAAGGGCGAACACATAGGTAAATATCTAACATCAATCACCCCACAACCACTCACCATAAACCATATTACAAATATGTGGCAAAGCCACACCAACACTTTTCACTTTTCACTTTTCACTTTTCACTTTTCACTCTTACCTCTTCACTATCCACTATTCACCAGCCAATGCAATTGAGTGTATTCACTTAACCAACCTATTGCCTTAACCAGCCTATTACCTATTCACTCAATAGCCCCTACATATGATATTTACAGGCTTTACCCCAACTATTGACAAAGAGCCTTATAACACACAAAAAAGAACCACTGGAAATCCAGTGGTTCTTTAACTGTGATTGCGCACTCACAGTGTTTTAATTAGTTGATTAAACTATACTAATTCAATAATCGCCATTTCTGCAGCGTCGCCGCGACGAGGGCCGATCTTGATGATACGAGTGTAACCACCGTTTTTGTCCATGTATTTTGGAGCAACTTCATCAATTAGCTTCTTCGCAACTGTTTCCTTAGTAATAAAGGAATACACCTGACGCTTGGAGTGGAGATTATCTTCCTTAGCCTTAGTAATCATTTTCTCAGCCATAGAACGAACTTCTTTCGCTCTTGTAACTGTAGTTTCGATTTTACCGTTCTCGATTAGAAATGTAACCATTGCTCTTAGCATAGCCATTCTATGATCGGAAGTTCTACCGAGTTTTCTGGTACCTGGCATTGTTATTCACTCCTTTACCTGTGCTTATGGGAACTATTCTTCTTCCCTATTTAGGTCAAAACCCAAGGATTCAAGCTTGGAAATAACCTCTTCAAGAGATTTTTTACCAAGATTTCTAACCTTCATCATTTCATCCGGGGATTTATTGATAAGATCACTTACTGTATTTACACCTGCACGCTTTAGGCAGTTAAAGGCACGAACAGATAGGTCAAGCTCTTCAATGGTCATCTCAAGAACTTTCTCTTTACCGTTATCCTCTTTCTTTTCAAGGATCTCGGTGAAGTTCACTTCGTCGGATAGATCAACAAAATGATTGAGCTGTCTATTGAGGATCTTGGCAGCAAGGCTAACAGCTTCCTTAGCGGAAATTGTGCCGTCTGTCCACACTTCTATGGTCAATTTATCATAGTCAGTGATCTGTTCTACTCTAGTGTTTTCCACATAGTAGTTTACCTTTAGTACCGGTGTGTAGATGCTATCTACAGCTAGTGCATCGATAGGTGTCTTGTCGTTAAAATTCTGTCTGTTCTTGTCAGCAGAAACATAACCTTGACCCTTGTCGATAGTAATTTCCATTGATAGCTTTGCATCAGCACCTAATGTTGCTATGTGCATACTTGGGTTTAATATCTGCACGCTTTCGTTTGGTTCGATGTTACCAGCGGTAACTTCTCCCTCACCTTCCGCTTTGATGTAAAGAGTAACAGGTTCATCCACCATAATCTTAGCTGTTAGGCTTTTGATATTAAGGATAATCTCTGTAACATCTTCCTTTACACCAGGGATGGTTGAAAATTCATGCACAATACCGTCAATCCTAATGGAATTAACAGCTACACCAGGAAGCGAGGAGAGTAACACTCTTCTTAGGCTGTTGCCTAATGTAGTGCCAAAGCCTCTATCCAGTGGTTCAGCAACAAACTTACCGTATGTGCCGTCCGGTTTTAGCTCAGCGGTTTCAATTTTAGGCTCGATAATCTTTACCATAAAAAACCCCTCCTTATAGGCAGAAACATCTGCTTAATTAATCGCATTCCCATGCTCATATACTTATTATTTGCTGTAAAGCTCGACGATTAGATGTTCTTCAACATCGAAATCAATGTCATCCCTTGCAGGCATAGCAATGATTTTACCTTCGAAAGCTTCTTTTTCTTTTTCAATCCACTTTGGTGTAGAATGAGCATGTTTCTGTTCCATGATCATCTTAAACTTAGGGGACTGCTTGCTTTTCTCGCAAACTGCAATTACTTCACCTGGCTTGGTGATGTAAGATGGAATGTCAACTCTTGAGCCATTTACTGTGAAATGACCATGGTTTACAAGCTGTCTAGCTTCTCTTCTTGTTTTAGCAAGACCTAGACGGAATACAACATTGTCAAGTCTACGCTCTAGGAATGTTAGCAGAACTTCACCAGTGATGCCGCTAGCTTTTGTAGCTTTCTCATAGTATTTATAGAACTGCTTTTCAGAAACGCCATAGATAAACTTAACTTTCTGTTTTTCAGTTAGCTGAATTGCGTATTCGCTTTGTTTTCTTCTTCCTTGCTTAGGCTGTCTTCTTGTTTCCTTGTAGATACCCATTGTAGCAGGAGAAATGCCAAGAGTTTTGCATCTCTTTAATACAGGCTGTCTGTTTGTTGCCATCGTATTATCTTCCCTTCTATACAGTGTAAATTATACACGTCTTCTCTTTGGTGGGCGGCAGCCATTATGTGGAATTGGGGTAACATCCTTAATCATACTTACTGTTAAGCCTGTTGCCTCTAATGCACGAATAGCAGCCTCGCGTCCTGCACCAGGACCTTTAACAAAAACTTCAACAGTCTTTAGACCGTGCTCCATAGCAGCCTTAGCAGCTTTTTCAGCTACGATCTGTGCTGCGTATGGAGTGCTCTTTCTTGAGCCTCTGAAGTCGGAACCGCCTGAACTAGCCCAGGAAATTGCATTACCCTGTGTGTCAGTGATAGTTACGATTGTGTTATTAAAGGTAGACTGGATATGAACAGCACCACGCTCGATATTTTTCTTCTCGCGGCGGCGTGTACGAGTGGCTTTTTTTGGAGTAGCTTTTGCCATCTCTAATCCCTCCTAATTACTTCTTCTTGTTAGCTATCGTTTTCTTAGGTCCTTTTCTTGTACGAGCGTTTGTTTTTGTACGCTGTCCACGAACTGGTAGACCTTTTCTGTGGCGAACACCACGATAGCATCCTATTTCGATAAGTCTCTTAATGTTTAGAGCTGTTCCTCTTCTAAGGTCACCCTCAACTGTTACGTTCTTATCTATATACTCACGCAGCTTAGCCACATCGTCCTCAGTTAGATCCTTAACTCTTGTGTCAGGATTGATTCCTGTAGACTCAATAATGGTTGTAGCTGTTTTCTGACCTATACCAAAAATATAGGTAAGACCAATCTCAACTCGCTTTTCTCTCGGCAAGTCAACACCAGCAATACGTGCCATCTGTTTGCACCTCCATTGTATCGGTTATGATTTTAGCCCTGACGCTGCTTATGCTTAGGGTTCATGCATATAACCATTATGCGACCCTTGCGTCTGATGATTTTGCATTTTTCGCAAATGGGCTTCACGGAAGGTCTTACTTTCATATGAATTACCTCCTTGTAATACCCTTAAAGTATTGTTATTTTGATCTCCATGTAATGCGACCCTTAGTTAAATCATAAGGGGACATTTCCACTGTTACTTTATCTCCTGGTAGTATACGAATGAAGTTCATTCTAAGTTTACCGGAAATATGTGCTAGTATTTTGTGCCCGTTTGGTAGTTCTACCTGAAACTGAGCATTAGGTAGCGCTTCTAAAACCGTACCCTCTATTTCTATAACATCGTCCTTAGCCAAGCAGATTACCTCCTTCGGTAGTTTCGTCATTTGCTGTGCCTCCATAGTTATATGGATGCAGTGCAGCTCTTATCTGTTTGTCGGTTATCAGAGTAGACATATCAAATACTTTGTTGGTTTTTTTCAGATGCTTTAGCCTCTTTTTCTTAGGTGCTAAAAGCTTTCTATACTTTCCATCAACTATAAAGGCAAAGTCGCCCTTAAGCTCCACAATAAGAAAGAACCTTTCTTTGTCATGCCCTGCAGCAGATTTTACAACATTTCCTACAATCATAAGTAGCCTCCTTAAGGTAAGGTCAGTATAACTGGCCCCTCTTCGGTAATAGCCACCGTATGCTCAAAATGCGCTGATAAGCTGCCAGAGTTAGTCAGTACAGTCCAACCGTCCTCCATAACCCTTACGCCTCCACCTTTGCCATTGATCATAGGTTCAATAGCTAGGGTCATTCCGGCAGTAAGCCTTGTACCACGCCCCGCTGTACCATAGTTTGGCACCTCGGGAGATTCATGCAACTTCTTGCCGATGCCGTGACCTACAAAATCACGAACAACACCGTAACCAAAAGCTTCAACATGATTTTGTACCGCAGAACCGATATCACCCATTCTGTTTCCTACTTTACACATCTCAATAGCCTTGTATAGACTTTCTCTAGTAGCATCTAGTAACTGCTGTGCTTCTGGTGAGATCTCTCCCGCCCCGAAGGTTGCAGCGTTGTCACCGTGGTAGCCTTTGTAGTAAGCTCCCACATCAATGCTAACTATATCGCCTTCCTGTATCACCCTTTTTGAGGGGATACCATGAATAACGCAGTCGTTAACTGATATACAGGCGCTGGCTGGGAAGCCGCCGTATCCTAGAAATGAGGGGGTTGCACCTGTGGATATAATAAAGTCGTGGATGATTTTATCAATCTCCAGAGTGGTAATACCCGGTCGTACAGCCTCTCCACCTATTTTTAATGCTTGTGCAGAGATTTTGCAAGCCTCGCTCATTAAAGCAAGCTCTGCTGAGTTCTTTAGCACAATCATTCTATGCCTCCAGAGCTTTAAGAGTTGCAGTGGTTGTTACCTCTACTTCCCCTTCACCATCTATTTCAGACAGTATGCCCTTAGCTGCGTAGTAATCTTTTAAAGGCGCTGTTTGCTCGTGGTAAACACGCAGGCGCTCTTTAACAGTTTCGGGAGCGTCATCCTTACGAGTGATTAGCTTACCGCCATCCTTCTCGCAAAACTCTCCCTTTTGGGATGGTTTATTTACCACATGATAGCTGGCACTACAGGTTTCGCATACTCTGCGTCCTGTCATTCTGCCCTCAATCACGCTGTCGGATACTGCTATGTTAATAACCTTATCCACAATAACCCCCATTGTGTCCAGCGCCTCAGCCTGAGGTAGTGTTCTAGGGAAACCATCTAGGATATATCCGCCGCTGCAATCTGCTTTAGCAAGACGCTCTTTGATGATACCTATTACAACTTCATCTGGTACCAGTGTGCCTGCATCCATGTAGGACTTAGCTTTCTGGCCCATTTCCGTTCCAGCCTTTAGAGCTTCACGGATGATGTTACCTGTGCTGATTTGTGGGATGGACAGATGTTCACTAATAATTTCTGCCTGTGTTCCTTTGCCAGCTCCTGGCGCACCCAGTAGAATAATTTTCATAACAATTACCAACCTTTCAAATAGTTTGCAATGTTTTGTGAGGTTTTGCTGTGCCAGTTTACTGGCATTTTGCAAAATTTAAACTGTAAAGTTTGAAAATACAAAACTTGCCTATGAAAACTGTGTTTTCATAGTCACCTCATTTCAATTACTCAAGAAATCCTTTATAGTGACGCATCATCATCTGGGATTCAAGCTGTCTAACTGTATCTAGTGCTACACCTACTAAGATGATAACTGTTGTACCACCTAGGGAAATATTAATCTGGGTAATAGCGCCAACTACGATTGGTAGAATAGCTATGAACGCCAGGAATAAACCGCCAACGAATGTAATTTTTGATACGATTTTCTCGATGAAATCAGATGTTGGTTTACCTGCTCTAATACCTGGTATTGTACCGCTGTTCTTCTTTAGGTTGTTAGCAATTTCAATAGGGTTGTACTGAACTGCAACATAGAAGAAGTTAAATGCGATTACAAGGAAAAAGTACATAATAGCATATGGTGCACCGTTATAGCTGAAGAATGAGTTAACTCCTGCCCAGAAGCTGCCAGTTTCAGGAGGGAAGAACCCTGCGATGATACCTGGAATACCTAGTAGGGAGCTAGCGAAGATTACTGGTAGAACGCCGGACATATTAACCTTAATAGGGATAAATGTTGACTGACCACCGTAAACTTTTCTGCCAACAACACGCTTAGCGTATTGAACTGGAATTCTTCTTTCTGCATTAGTCATAAGGATGATAAATCCGATTAATGCAATGAATAATACTGCGATTAGTGGAACATACAGCAGCTTAATGGAGTTAACTCCACCCTGTAGACCAAGCATAAACTCGCCTACTAGGTAGTAGATTGCTGATGGGCCACTAGATACGATACCTGCAAAAAGTATCATGGAGATACCGTTCCCGACACCTTTTTTATCAATCTGCTCACCTAGCCACATAATCATCATTGCTCCTGCAGTAAAGCATAGGACGATTGTTAGTGCAGCTAGAACCCCAGAGAAGCCTTCTGTGTAGCTAACAGCATTCTGAGTTCTCAGAAGTGTGTAGTAACCATAAGCCTGTAGCAGTGCAAGTACAACTGCTGTGTATCTGGTAATCTTGTTAATCTTCTTTCTTCCTTCTTCGCCTTCCTTAGCTAGGTTCTCTAGGTAAGGTATAGCGATTGTTAGAAGCTGAATAACGATTGATGATGTGATATAGGGTGATATACTCAGTGCAAACAGGGTTGACTGTGCAAAAGCACCCCCTGAAAGCACATTGATAAAGCCAAGCAGATTGCCAGCGCCTGCGCTACCTAACATAGCGGTTATCGCTGTTGGGTCTAGAAAGGGAACGGGGATTGCTGAACCTATTCTGAAAATCAGAATGATCATAACGGTGTATAGTAACTTAGCTCTTAAATCGGCTAGTTTCCACGCGTTTCTGAAAGTTTCAAACATCCTTACTTCACCTCTACCTTCCCGCCTGCTCCTTCGATTTTTTCCTTTGCAGTTTCGGAAACCTTAGCAACATTAACAGTTAGCTTCTTAGTTAGCTCACCGTTGCCAAGAATCTTAATACCGTCAAGTGTCTTTTTAATAAGACCGGAATCAACGATAGCTTGTGTATCTACTACAGCGCCGTCTTCGAATCTGTTAAGATCGGAAACATTGATTGTAGCGTAGTGTGTTGCGAAATGATTGTTGAAGCCTCTTTTTGGAAGTCTTCTGTGTAGTGGCATCTGGCCACCCTCAAAGCCTGGTCTTACGCCACCGCCAGAACGAGCGTTCTGACCTTTGTGACCTTTACCTGCTGTTTTACCGTTACCGGAACCTGCGCCTCTACCTTTTCTGAAAGCTTTCTTCGCAGAGCCTGGTGCCGGAGAAAGTTCGTGCAATCTCATTTTGTGCACCTCCTTGCATTAAACCTCTGCTACCTCGATCAGGTAGGATATTTTAGCTATTTTGCCTTTTGTTGCAGCGTTGTCAGGCTGAACAGTTTCAGCGCCGATCTTGCTTAGTCCTAGAGACTTAGCAGTGGCGATGTGGCTGTCTTTTCTGCCTACAAGGCTCTTTACAAGCTTAATCTTAAATGCCATGATGCTAAACCTCCTAACCTAAAATTTCTTTTACAGACTTGCCTCTGATAGCTGCTATTTCTTTAGCATCTCTTAGAGAACCAAGACCCTGTACTGTTGCTGAAACTACATTGCATGGGTTGTTGGATCTTAGGCACTTTGTTCTAATATCCTTAATACCAGCAACTTCAAGCACCGCACGAACAGGACCACCAGCGATAACACCAGTACCCTGCGGAGCAGGCTTCATTAAAACTCTAGCAGCACCAAACGCACCGATTACCTCGTGTGGGATTGTTGTGCCTTTTAGAGAAACCTGAGTTAGGTTTTTCTTTGCATCTTCGATACCTTTGCGAATCGCATCGGGAACCTCAGATGCCTTACCAAGTCCGAATCCAACTGTGCCGTTGCCGTCTCCAACAACAACAAGTGCCGCGAACTTAAATATGCGTCCACCCTTAACCGTCTTAGATACACGGTTAATAGCTACAACTTTTTCTTTTAGATCAAGCGTAGTTGCGTCTATTCGAGCCAAAAGTATTCCCTCCTTAATTAGAATTTAAGACCGCCTTCACGAGCGCCTTCAGCTAACTCTTTTACACGACCATGATAAATATAGCCGCCACGATCAAATACAACCTCGGAGATACCCTTTTCTGTTGCTCTATTAGCAAGAGTAGCGCCGATTTTGTGAGCCGCTTCCTTATTACCGCCAAAACCTTCAAAATCTTTATCCATTGTTGATGCTGCTGCAAGTGTTGTACCTGTTGCATCATCAATCAGCTGTGCATAGATGTGTTTTGCGGAGCGGAAAACTGAAAGGCGGGGACGAAGAGCAGTACCACTAATTTTAGCGCGGACTCTTTTGCGTCTTTTTAGCCTTGCTTTATTACTATCAGGCTTTTTCACCATTTTAGTACACTCCTTTATTACTTCTTGCCCTTACCGGCTTTACCTTCCTTACGAAGGATAACTTCATAATCATACTTAATACCTTTACCTTTGTAAGGCTCTGGTGGGCGTTTTTCTCTTACTTCAGCAGCAAATTGACCAACTTTTTGTTTGTCAGCGCCAGAGATTATGATTTTATTAGGTGCGGGCACTTCGATTTTGATCTCATCAGTTTCAGAAACTGTTACTAGATGAGAGTAACCAAGTGTTAGAACAAGATCTTTACCCTGCTTTGCAGCACGGTAACCTACGCCGTTGATTTCAAGGTTTTTTGTATAACCTTTTTCAACGCCTTCAACCATGTTAGAAACAAGAGTTCTAGTTAGGCCGTGTAGGCTTCTGTGTTCTTTAGCATCGGATGGGCGTGTAACAATAATTTCACTACCTTCGATTGCGATGTTGATTTCAGGTCTAAATGTTTGTGTTAATGTGCCTTTTGGGCCCTTAGCAGTTACTGTGTTATCAGCTGCTACCTTAACTTCAACTCCAGCTGGAATTGTAATAGGTTTTCTACCTATACGTGACATAATTGTACACCTCCTTACCAAATAAATGCTAGTACTTCGCCGCCAACATTCTCTTTACGAGCCTGTTTGTCGGTCATTACACCCTTAGATGTGGAAAGAACCGCGATTCCAAGACCCTTCATAACTCTTGGTAGTTCTTCACAATTAGAGTAGATACGCAGACCTGGCTTAGAGATTCTGCGTAGCCCAGTGATTACCTGGGATTTTGCAGGACCGTACTTAAGGGATATGCGTACGATACCCTGCTTACCGTCTTCAATAACGGTAAAGCTCTTTATATAACCTTCATCAAGTAAAATCTGAGCGATTGCCTTCTTAATATTTGATGCAGGAATATCCACAGTATCATGTTTTGCTGCATTAGCATTACGGATACGTGTTAACATGTCAGCGATTGCGTCGGTGATATGCATTTCGTCGACCTCCTTTACTCGTACTTACCAGCTAGCTTTTCTTACGCCTGGGATTTGACCTTTATATGCTAGTTCTCTAAAGCATATACGGCAAATAGCGTATTTGCGAAGATAAGCATGTGGTCTACCACAGATTTTGCATCTGTTATATGCACGAGTAGAAAATTTGGGTTCTGCTTGCTGTTTGTTTATCATTGATTTCTTAGCCACAAATATCCTCCTCCTTATTTCGCAAATGGTGCGCCCATTAGAGTTAATAACTCACGAGCTTCTTCATCAGTATTAGCAGTTGTTACAAAACAAATGTCCATACCTCTGATTTTGTCTATTTTATCGTATTCGATTTCAGGGAAGATTAACTGCTCTTTTAGACCGAAAGCATAGTTACCTCTGCCGTCAAAGCCGTTAGCCTTAATTCCTCTAAAGTCTCTTACACGAGGTAGAGATACGTTGAATAGTCTATCAACAAACTCATACATTCTCTTGCCTCTTAGTGTTACCTTAACACCGATAATCTGTCCTTCACGAAGCTTAAAGTTAGCAACGGATTTCTTAGCCTTACAAGGCATAGCTCTCTGGCCAGTAATCTTGCCAATATCGCCCATGATGGATTCGATTAATTTTTGATTGTCACGCGCTTCTCCACAACCTACGTTTATCACAACTTTCTCAAGTTTTGGGATCTGCATGACACTTTTGTAGCCAAACTTTTTATTTAAAGCAGGAGCTACATCAGTTTTGTATGTTTCGTGTAATCTTGCCATGTTATATCCTCCTTACTTAGAATGCTGCGTCGCACTTTTTGCAAAGACGCTTTGTTTTTTTGCTGTCAGAATCAACAAGCTGAGTTCCGGTTCTTGTAGCTTTACCACACTTAGGGCAAACAACCTGTACTTTACAAGCGTAGATTGCGCTTTCAGCCTGAACTATACCACCAACATCGCCAGCTTTTCTTGGCTTAACGTGTTTAGTAACTAGGTTTAGACCTTCTACAATAACTTTCTGCTCCTTAGGGCTTACCTCAAGCACCTTGCCCTGCTTGCCCTTGTTCTTGCCTGACAGAATCTGAACTGTATCGCCAGACTTTACGTGAAGTTTACTCACTGTCATGCACCTCCATTAAAGCACCTCTGGGGCGAGGCTTAGAATTTTTAGGTACTCCTTCTCACGAAGCTCTCTAGCTACTGGGCCAAAGATACGAGTTCCTCTTGGGTTTTTGTCGTCCTTAATAATTACTGCTGCGTTCTCGTCAAATCTGATGTATGTTCCATCTTCTCTTCTTAGACCCTTAGCAGAACGAACTATTACTGCTTTTACTACGTCGCCTTTTTTAACAGCACCACCTGGAGCAGCCTTCTTAACGGAAGCTACTACCACGTCGCCAATGTTAGCATATCTTCTTCTTGTACCACCTAGTACACGAATACACATAAGCTCCTTAGCACCACTGTTATCGGCAACCTTCATATAGGTTTGCATCTGTATCACAGTGCGTCCCTCCTTTCGGTTATAACTAATTTACCAGAGCCCATAAGGGCCACTACCTGCAACCATTTATGCAGGCGCTTAAATTAGCGTCATAGGCATATGCCTAATCAGATAATTACTTAGCTTTTTCGATGATTTCCACGACTCTCCATCTTTTATCCTTGGAAAGTGGGCGGGTTTCCATCACCTGAACTTTGTCACCAATACCACAAGCATTAGCTTCATCATGAGCCTTTAGCTTAACTGTACGCTTGATGATTTTTTTGTAAAGAGGGTGGCGTACGTTGTCCATGATAGCAACTACAACAGTTTTGTCCATCTTGTCGCTTACAACAGTACCAACCCTAGTTTTTCTGAGGTTTCTTTCGCTCACAGCTTTAGTCCTCCCTTCCCATGTTATTACGCGTTTTTAAGTTCGATTTCTCTAATAACAGTCTTAATGCGCGCGATGTCTTTTTTAACAACGTTTAGACGCATTGGGTTATCGAGCTGATTAATTGCGTGCTGGAAGCGTAGGTTGAAAAGCTCAGCCTTAAGTTCAGAAAGCTTCTCTGTTAGCTCAGCTACAGATAAATCTCTAATATCCTTTGCTTTCATTACTCTTCACTCCCCTTCTCTTCCTGTTCCTTAACAAGGAATTTACACTTTACAGGTAGTTTGTGCATAGCAAGACGCATAGCTTCTCTTGCAAGCTCTTCACTTACACCTGCGATTTCAAACATTACTCTTCCTGGCTTAACTACAGCAACCCAGTACTCAGGGCTACCTTTACCGGAACCCATTCGAGTTTCAGCAGGTTTTTCTGTAATTGGCTTATCAGGGAAGATTTTGATCCAAACTTTACCACCACGCTTGATGTATCTAGTCATGGCGATACGGGCAGCTTCGATCTGGTTGGATGTAATCCATGCTGGCTCAAGAGCCTGTAGACCGAACTGGCCGTGAGAGATATGATTACCTCTTGTAGCTTTACCCTTCAGACGTCCTCTGTGGACTCTGCGGTATTTTACTCTTTTAGGTAGAAGCATTAGTTGCTGCCTCCTTCCTTGCGAGTTCTCTTCTGCTGAAGAACTTCACCTACATAGATCCAAACCTTAACGCCGATCTTACCGTAGGTTGTATCTGCCTCAGCAAAACCGTAGTCGATGTCAGCTCTGATTGTCTGTAGTGGAATAGTACCCTCGTGGTAACGCTCGGTTCTTGCGATTTCCGCTCCGCCTAGACGACCACTTACGGCTACCTTGATACCCTTAGCACCAAGCTTCATAGCTCTGCCAATGGATTGTTTCATAGCTCTTCTGAAGGAAACTCTGTTTACTAGCTGAGCTGCGATATTTTCAGCAACTAGCTGTGCGTTTTTATCAGGCTGTTTTACTTCAACAACATTGATGAAAACATTTAGTTTTTCTTCTTTACCTTTGTTTACGAATGCATCCATATCGTTCTTTAGTTCTTCGATAGAAGCACCGCCCTTACCGATAACGATACCTGGCTTAGAACAATGGATGTGGATTCTGATCTTGCCTGTGCTACGCTCGATCTCAATTTTTGGGATACCAGCGTCAAACAATTTTTTCTTTAGATATTTACGGATTTTGTAATCCTCTACTAGAATATCGCCGAAAGCATTGTCTCTAGCAAACCAGCGAGAATCCCAATCCTTAATAACACCGACACGAAGTCCGTGTGGATTTACCTTCTGGCCCATTTGTAATACCTCCTCTTTCAGCTTATTCTTTTTCCTTTAGCACGATTGTAATGTGGGATGTTCTCTTTAGTATTCTAAAAGCTCTACCCTGTGCTCTTGGTCTAATTCTTTTTAATGTTGGCCCGGGGCTAACAAAACACTCAGCAACATACAGTTCGCTTCTGCTCATATTGTGGTTGTTTTCTGCGTTAGCTATAGCCGATTTAAGAAGCTTTTCCAAAAGCGGACTAGCAGCCTTTGGTGTGTGCTTTAGAGTAGCCATTGCATAATCTACTGGCTTGTTTCTTATTAGATCTAGTACGATCTGCACTTTTCTTGGTGCAATGCGCACATGTCTTAGATAAGCTCTTGCTTCCATTGGTTATCCTCCTTTCGGCCGTTTACTTACCGGAATTTGATTTCTTAGAGCCTGCATGACCCTTATAAGTTCTTGTAGGCGCAAACTCGCCTAGCTTGTGTCCAACCATGTCTTCTGTTACATATACAGGAACATGCTTGCGACCATCGTGAACAGCAAAGGTGTGTCCAACGAAATCAGGGAATATAGTGGATGATCTGCTCCATGTTTTTAGGACTTTCTGTTCTCCCTTTTCGTTCATTTCAAGAACTCTCTTAAGTAGAACAGGTTGTATATATGGTCCTTTTTTTACACTTCTACCCATAGTTTAGTTGCCTCCTTTCAGCTCACCTTACTTAGCATTTCTGCGCTTAACAATGTACTTGTCAGAGCGGTTATGCTTCTTTCTTGTCTTGTAACCAAGAGCTGGTTTACCCCAAGGAGTAACAGGTCCTGATCTACCGATTGGGCTTCTGCCCTCACCACCACCGTGTGGGTGATCGCATGGGTTCATTACAGAACCACGAACTGTAGGTCTGATACCCATGTGGCGCTTACGACCAGCTTTACCGATGGAAACATTCTCGTGGTCGATATTACCTACCTGACCAACAGTTGCCATACAGTTAATTGGTACATTTCTTAGCTCGCCAGATGGAAGTCTAATTAGAGCGTAAACGCCTTCTTTAGCCATTAGCTGAGCCTGGATACCAGCAGCTCTCGCTAGCTGAGCACCCTTACCTGGGTATAGCTCCACATTGTGGATGAAAGTACCAACAGGAATGTTTGCTAGTGCTAGTGCGTTACCTGGCTTGATATCAGCGTTAGGGCCGGACATAACTTTGTCCCCAACCTTTAGGCCGTTTGGAGCGATGATGTAACGCTTTTCGCCGTCTTCGTACTGCAGTAGAGCAATGTGGGAAGAACGGTTAGGATCGTACTCTAGAGTAAGAACAGTAGCAGGCATATCCAGCTTGTTTCTCTTAAAGTCGATTATACGGTACTTATTACGGTTACCGCCCCCTCTGTGGCGAACTGTAATTTTACCTGTGTTATTTCTACCAGAGTGCTTCTTAAGTGGCTCAAGAAGGCTCTTTTCTGGTGCTACCTTAGATAGACCTGAGTAATCTGTAACAGTCATCTGTCTCAGAGCAGGTGTGGTAGGCTTAAATGATTTAATTGCCATTGTGGTTCACTCTCCTCATAAGTTGTTGCGGGATTATGAGCTATCCCATACAGTGTGGGTTACCCCACTGTGGGGCGCCTACCTTATTGGTGGTCCCAAGCATATCTATTAATTAGATCATGCTCTCAAAGAATTCGATACCCTTAGAATCAGCTTTTAGTGTTACTATAGCTTTCTTCCAAGCTGGCTTAAAGCCCTGCTTCATTCCCATTCTTTTAGCTCTGCCTAGGCAGTTCATGGTGTTAACCTTTGATACCTTAGTACCTGGGAATAGTGCTTCAACAGCCTTACCGATTTCGATTTTGTTAGCATCTTTAGCTACTTTAAAGGTGTATTTTTTCATTGCTACACCAGCCATAGAAGCTTCAGTAATTATTGGCTTGATAATAATATCCTGGGGTGCTCTCATTATGCGTACACCTCCTCGATTTTCTCTACAGCACTCTTAGCGATAATTAGCTTGTCGCAGTTTAGTAGATCATATACATTAACTGTGTTTACAAGAGCTGTCTTAACGCCTGGGATGTTAGCTGCACTCTTAATTAGCATGTTATTAACTTCTGGCATCACGATTAGTGCTTTCTTGTCAGCACCAATTGCAGATAGCATAGCCATAACAGTTTTTGTCTTGTAGGACTCTAGTGCGATGTTATCAACTACGATAATTTCGCTAGCCTGAGCTTTGGAAGAGAATGCGGATTTTAGAGCTAGTCTTTTAACTTTCTTGTTTAGAGAGTAGCTGTAATCTCTTGGCTTAGGACCTAGAGCGATACCACCTTTTCTCCACTGAGGAGCTCTTGTGGAACCCTGTCTAGCATGGCCTGTACCCTTCTGTCTCCAAGGCTTTCTACCACCACCCTTAACTTCTGTTCTTGTAAGTGTGGACTGAGTACCCTGTCTTTGATTAGCAAGGTAGTTAACTACCGCTGCGTGCATAACACTTGCATTTGGCTCAATTCCGAAGATTGCCTCGGAAAGGTTCATCTCGCCAACGCTGTTACCGGTCATATCTAATACTTTAACCTGTGGCATTGTGATTCCTCCTTCCCTTACGCTTTAACACTGTCAACTAGGTATACTGTACCATTCTTTGGTCCAGGAACAGCACCCTTAATTGCGATCAGGTTGTTTTCGGCGTCAATTTTTACTACTTCAAGATTCTGAACTGTAACTCTTTCAGCACCTAGGTGACCAGGTAGCTTCTTACCCTTCATAACTCTTGATGGGTCAGAACAAGCACCCATAGAACCAGCATGTCTGTGCACAGGGCCTGTACCGTGTGTTTCTTTCAGAGATCTGTTGTTCCATCTTTTAATGGTACCAGCGTAACCCTTACCTTTACTTGTGCCAGCTACATCGATTTTATCACCGATTTCGAAAGTATCAGCTTTAATGATGTCGCCTACATTTAGTGTAGAGCAGTCATCTAGTCTGAACTCACGAAGGGTTCTCTTAGCAGCTACATCCGCTTTAGCGAAGTGGCCTTTCATAGGCTTGTTTACATTCTTGTCTGCGATAGCGCCATAACCGATCTGCACAGATTCATATCCGTCGTTTTCGATTGTTTTCTTCTGAACAACTACGCATGGTCCTGCTTCAATTACTGTAACAGGGATAAAAGTTCCTTTTTCGTCAAAAAGTTGAGTCATACCAATCTTTTTGCCTATAATGCATTTTTGCATCCTTTCCTACCTCCTAAGGTTATTGGTTGGCCTTTCACCAACATGACCCGCTGTAGTAAATCTTATCTACTTATTATAGTTTGATTTCGATTTCTACACCAGCAGGGAGTTCTAGACTTGTAAGAGCTTCAACAGTTTTGTTGGAAGGTCTTAGGATGTCTATTAGTCTTTTGTGGGTTCTCATCTCGAACTGCTCACGGCTGTCCTTGTACTTATGAACCGCTCTTAGAATTGTTACGATTTCTTTTTCTGTTGGTAGTGGAATAGGACCAGATACTCTAGCGCCTGTTCTCTTAGCAGTTTCTACAATCTTCTCAGCTGAGCTATCAACTAGTGAATGATCGTAACCTTTGATTCTAATTCTGATTTTTTCTTTGACTGCCACTATCATCGCCTCCTTAAATTTTTGAATTTGCTTTTTTTCGGCGACGCCTTTGAATACTATTTAAATGAACACTGTACCGTGTGTTTTTATTCTCTACATATAAAAAACCGATAATTCTGTCGTTTTAAAACGCAGATTACCGGAGCAATCATCCCATAAACAATGGAATAACCAATACATAGCTTGGAAACACATCCCAAGTGACATAAGTCGTATTTAAAGCCGCCCGGTTTAAAATCGGACATACTCAGCGAAAATTCCCTGCGAACAGCAGCCACCTCTCGCGTCAACGCATATCTTGTGCAGTCGTGCTTGAATATAATACTACATATATAGTAGAAATGCAAGGGTTTTTTGAAATATTTTTTTCAAAAAATGCAGATTTTATATATTTGTGGTTTTTATTGATTTTATCAGGTGTTTTTAGGACAATATAACCAAAGGTTTTTCCATCACAGTTTTTTTGACAATATTTTAAAGAATAATCACAACTATGTGATATAATATATAACAAGTGAAAAGTGAAAAGTGAATAGTGAATAGTGAATAGTGAAAAGTTTAGGTATCACTGGCGTGATGATTTATAGAAAAAACCACCGTCAGTTTAAGTGAATAGTGAAAAGTTGAAATCTTCGATTTTCTATTTTAATAATGTAGCGAAGCTACTCCGATACTTTTCACTATTAACTATTAACTTTTCACTTAAATAAGGGGGTTGTATATTAACTTGAAAATATTTAGCCGAGAGACTCTAAAGATTATAGCTATGGTAGCAATGCTTATTGACCACACCTACCATCACATCGCCCCAGATATGCCTATTCTCAATCAAATAGGAAGGATTGCCTTTCCTATATTCGCCTATGGTATAGTGGAGGGATTTTACAAAACCCACGACCGAGGCAAACAACTTACCACATTATTTCTCTTTGCACTGGTAAGTGAGATCCCTTTTAATTATTATATATCCGAGGGAGGCTTAATCTTTCCCCTTTATCAAAATGTTATGTTTAACTTTTTCTTTGGCCTTGTGGCAATTAATCTAATGGAAAAAGTTATCCACAACCCTGTGGGGAAACAGGGGAAAAGTTTTGGCAATGGAATTTTAGTAGCTATGGTGGCCTTTGCCTTTATGTTTGTTGCAGATTTGACCTTAACGGATTACGGTGATGGTGGGGTGCTAACGGTACTACTTTTTTACACCACCTATAAAATAGTAAATCCCTATAACCGATTTATAATAAATCTCGTTGGTATGTACTATATAAATTTTCATATGTTATACAGCAGTAGTATGGATTTTTTTGGACTGGAGATACCAACTCAAGGTTTGGCAGTGTTTGCCCTTATTCCTATTAGCCTTTATTCAGGGAAAAAATCTCTATCAGGCACTGCTGATAAAGCCTTTAAATATTTTGGCTATATATTCTATCCTGCCCACCTACTAATACTTGGATTTATTTATACTATTATAAGGTAATGGTATATAGTTTTAACTACAACTTATTATATTAATACTGGGGTATATCCTCTCGCTGATTATGAGAGAACATACCCCAGTTTTTTATTACATTACACTTGTCACTAACATTGCTAAGTCCAAAATATACCACATTAAACAACCTATGGAAGCTACCCAAAGTATAGTTTGTACTATAATAAATAAGAAAATGGATAATCCACCTAGTTCTTCTCCAACAACCATTAGCTTTTTATCGTATTCTGCCCTACCTTTTTTGTTATACCCAATCCACCAGATAATCTGTAGTATAAAACTTGCTTCAATTATCCACAGGGCATAACACTGAGCGAAAACCATAAAAGTTCTCACTATACCTTCCTTAAAGGTAAGGTTTGTCCCATCAGGCTTAGTTACCTTTAATTTTAGGATTTTTTTCCCTAGAGTACAGCCGAATTTAGATATCATAAATCCTTCTGCTAAAATTGCACCGGTTAAAAATATAGCCAACAGTCCAAAAGATATAGCAAGAAAAGCCACCAGAGAAAACAGTGTTGGATCCTCACTGTCTAAAACTATTATTAGATTAGCTAAAAAGACTTTCATTTGATTGGTAGTTGCCAGATTTATAAATATAAATAAAATCGTTACATATAGTGATTGGTCTAAGGCTCTAGCAAAATATCTTCTAAAAGCACCAACCTTAACTCCATGAAGAATATTGTTGTTATTGTGGTTACTCTGATTAATATGATCTAAATACTGCTGATACTGGTTATAGTCAAAGGGCTGTTGTCCAGTGTTATTTTCAGTGGATAAAACAGGCTCTTTGTAGCTGTAGTCATTACTATGTTGATTGTCTTCCATGATGTCCTAAACCTTTCTTTACTTTTTACTTTTTAAATATTAGATGGCTACTAGGCGAACCCAATAGCCATCTAATCCCCAAACCCGACCCTCATTTAACAATTTGCAATTGGTGGTAAAAATTAATGATAAATATGAAGCTGTAAAAATGATGGGGATAAAATTAAAATTATGCACCCCAATGCTTCCTATTTACTTATAAGTTTTCTAGTTATTCTCACTAGGGGAGATCATGCACACCTTGTTAAACTACCACATTAATAAAAAATTTATATTAGTGAGTTAAGCCAGTTAGCTTCCTGTAGTTTACAGTCTAACTCTCTTAGCTCTTTTGATTTTTTATCTACTTCTTTCTGTAGTTTTTGTATGTCTATTGTAGATAAAACTCTAATTTCTGTATTAGAATATCTATTTATCTTCTCTCTAGCTGTAGATAGCAAATCTCTTAAAATTGACAGCTCCAGTGTTAAACCATCTTTCTTTGCCATAACAGAGGTTAAACTTTCCCCATCAACTAAGGTTGCTGCATTAGTGTGGTTGATTTTTTCTATTAAAGAAGTTAGCTCTGCTACTGCATCTTTCAGTTCCATAAGTAGCTCATTGGGGTTTTCGTTATTATTGTCCCCTTCCTGTATTTTGGCACTTGCCATTAGACGGGATTTTATCTGTGCAATTCTTCGCTGTAGGTCTGCACGATTAATTAAAGCTTCTGCAATTTTCATATGTAAATCACCTTTCTTTATTTTGTTTAGTTAATCACTCATGTTTATCATTCTACACTAAATTATTAAATAATACAAGTGTCATTAGTTAGATGTACATTATTACTGCCAGTTTTATCCTCCATAGTATATAGTTTTATGAGGTTATATCAAACATAACTCCATCAACTTTAGGTATATCTTCCCTAACTACACCTTCAAATTTTATATCATCAATTGAAAACCACATTTCGTATTTATTGTCTGCGGAATTTATTTTTCCTACAAAATAGGTCATTTCATTTCTGTAAAAAGTTATTTCAGGCATTTCCTCAGGGAATATAAAGTCCTCTGGTTTTTCATCAAAAAACTCATTTAGAACAATGGAATTATCCTTATATTTCTCCAGTGTCTTTTTTGCTAGTTGATTGTACAGTTCTTGAGTTTCTTCCCACTGCTCCCCACTTAATGTAGTAAGCCCAGAGTTAATATTTTCTTCTTGGATTATTTCTAACGGATCGGGATTATTATGTGAATTACTAGAACCCAAAATCCCGACACTTAAAATTGAAACTGAAATTACATATACAAGTATTCTCATTTTAACCCCCTCCTAAAATTATATTCTTAAGGAAAGTATAGCACAGGAGAGACCATATTACAAATCTATACAATAAAGTATGTATACTGTAAACAAAAATAGGATGTATCCTCTATCCAAAACAAAGAATACACCCTATATGATTTTAATATTTTAAAAAAAATTCTGAATAAGCACCATATATACCACAGTACCTACTCCAATGGAAAGGAGGGTATTTCTCCATCTTAGATGAAGAAGTGATACAACAATTACCGAGATAATTTCTGCAATACCGTGGGGAGCTGTAATAAAGTCAACTGATTTTAAACAGTAAACAACTAGCATTGCAATTATAGCATGGGGAAGGTATTTTCCCAGATAAATAATGTAGTCACTGGTGGTTTTTCCCCCACCGAATATTAAGAAAGGTGCTATTCTCAGCCCTGCTGTTACCACACCAACCACTAAAACAATAATTAGTGCTTCTGTATTAGTTAACATCTAGCTTCCTCCTTAATATAGAAATCAGCAGTATAATTACAATCATAGAACCGATTAGGAAATTTTCGCTACCTAACAGGAATAAGCAAATCCCAGTTGCAGCTAGACCGATAAGTGCTGGACGATGTTCTTTGGTAGAAAGCCACTGCTCAATAAACATAGTTACAAAAAGTGCAGTCAGTGCAAAGTCAATTCCAGTAGTATCAAAACCGATAACCTCACCTGCTAATGCACCAGCAACACAGCCAACTGCCCAGTAAACTTGGTTAAAAAATGTTACCCATAAATAGTATTTGTGGGGATGTATGTCTGGAGTAAGTTTTACCCCAGTAACTAATGAGTAGGTTTCATCAGAAAGTCCGATCATTAGGTAGAATTTTTTAAGACCTTTTACATTGTATTTTTCTATTAGAGAAATTCCATAGAAAAGATGTCTGGCACTTACAAGTAGTGTACTAAGTGCAGCAGTAATAGGTGATGCGGCAGATGCCAGCAGACCTACTGTAAGATACTGCATTGAGCCAGCATAAATTACAATGGACATCATAAAAGCCCACAGGTAATTATAACCCTCTGCCTGTAGCATTATCCCAAAACCTATTCCAAGGGGAATATATCCTGTCATTACAGGAATGGTATCTACAAAAGCTTTTTTAATATGTGGTTTTTTTGCTGCGGATGCTGTGTCTTCACTTACAACTGCTTCTTTCATCTAAATCATCCTTCCATATAGTTAATTTTGCAAAATGCATACTCCATTAATAGTCTACCTGTTTACCATAGTAAATAGATATGAAAAACCCATCCAAAGGTGCATTTACACATTTGAATGGGTTAATAAATGCACATAAGTGCAATAGTTTATATAAGTATAATTTATTTCAATATAGGTAAAAGTAATTACCCTTACTAATACTTAATACTTTGTATTTAACTTAATACTTTGTATTAAGGGATAGTAATACTATTTTACACTAAAATCAGATAATCGTCAAACGGGTGTGCTAATTGGGTAATTAATTATTATACTACTATGATAATTTAGTAATTAAGTATGCTAAACACTGCAAAATAAAGGATTACCTAAAGCTATTATTAATGCTGCTGATGGCATATATAGATTAAATCATATAGGTTTACTGCCCTGTCTAAGGTACCTTATTCATGGGTAAGTAAAGCTCTATCAGGCAAAGAAAAAAACCACTCTTTCGAGTGGTTTTGTGTCGGCAAAGACCTATTTTCCCAGGCAGCTTCCCGCCAAGTATCTTGGGCATAACTGA
>CAYJEQ010000034.1:0-25833 GCA_964369235.1 uncultured Oscillospiraceae bacterium
TACCCTTATAGGGTTAGTGCAAGCCACCCGTTGTCACGGGTGGTCTTGACTTTACCCCATATTTGTGGTTTAATATAAGTTATGTTGTGTGTTCCCTTGACTAAGTCATGGAAATATACCATATATAATTTAAGCCAATTATCTCTCAAAAAGCATTTAAGTTTAAATTTAATATAATTACAAAAACACTACAATTAGTAATAATAGTAGTGTTTTTGTCTTATTGTATAATAAATTAGATTTATATAGAGGTTTATAGATAATAATAGATATATGAGAAATATTATAGCTAACTATGTAGAAGTAAGCAATATTATCAGTAAATCTATATTATTACAGTAAAAAATAATACATATTGTAATTAAATGGATAAATTATACCCATAGTTAGACGGTTTGTGAGTGTTTTATACTGATTTATCCCAAATACTACAGCTAGAATAAACTTTGCTGATTAGGTGGGTTAGGCTTGTTATTTTTTAGAAGCTCTGATATGGTAGTAGTTTTCTTTAGGGGTATAATCTTAAAGTTTATATGATTTTTCACTGCGTATTCTAAAATATGCCCTGTGCCATTTGACTGTAAATCCCAAAAGGCAAGCAGTAAATCACAGCTATCTGCAATATCTCTATTGCGAATAAGAGGTGCCATCTTGCCATATTTATTATAATCAGGGTAGAAAATCTTTGTGGGGATACCTAGCTCTTTGGCAGCTAATTCCCCAAGGCTATCAATACCTATAGCACCACCACTAATAATTAGGGTACAGTTATTAGGAATATGGTCTATAATATTTTCTACAGAAAAATCACCACATTCTCTACTGCCGACAATTGCAATCTTCATAATTATTCCTTTCCCAGTTTAAAAATAATTTTAATTAAACTGAATAGAAAATATTAAACTGAAAAAAATATATACATAAGAGTTCTATTAATATACATCTGTTATTTATAAGGCTATTGTATCATATTTTGCTTAGTTTAGGCTACTATATTAGATGTAAAATTTACAAAAAAATTTTCCACCTAGAAAAAGCAGTAATAATCCATTTATGGGCAATAAAATTGAAAGATATGTTAAAACTATAGTTTATTGACAACAATAATATGATGGTTTGGTGGAACATTAATAAAGCAACAAGTTTGCAATCTAAAAGAATGGACGATGATAATGAAAAAAAGGAAAGGCTGTGAAAGATTAGTAAAATCAATCTGTGGCTTAATGTGTGGAGTTTTTGCAGTGACTGCATCCTGTGGAATCTACATGCAAGCCGTAATACCTGATAGCTTTTACATGGCAGCAGGGGAGGATTTAACTAAAACACTACCTCAGTTTGTACAAGCTACAGGACTGGCACTAGATATGCCTGAGCATCTGACTATACAGGAAGGCAATAGTGTGAATATGCAGCTTTCCACCTATGGCAATGTGGCAATTAAAGATGTCAGTGTACAGGTGGTAGAGCGGAAATTAGTGATACCAGGAGGTATGCCCTTTGGCATAAAGATGTTTACTGAGGGTGTAATGGTAGTAGGAACTAGCGACATAACTACGGCAAATGGCACAGAAAACCCTGCAAAATCTGCTGGAATTTCCGTAGGCGATGTAATTTTAAAGGTTAATGGTAGAGAGCTAATCTACAATGAGGATTTAGAGGCTATAGTTAATTCCTGTGAGGGAAGCCCCATAAAGGTAGAGCTAGAGCGAATGGGACAGCCTATTACCACTATGGTAAATCCAGTAGTTAGCTCAGAAGATGGTAACTACAAGATTGGTTTATGGGTAAGAGATAGCTCTGCCGGACTGGGTACTATGACATTTATTGATCCTACAACAGGGGTCTTTGCTGGATTAGGTCATGGAGTTTGTGATGTGGACACTGGGGAGATTATGCCTTTGTCCTCTGGGGAGATAAGTGGGGTTATAATCTCAGGGCTGGACAAGGGATATAGTGGATCTCCAGGTCAGCTTAAAGGTAGTTTCACTGGAGGGGATAATATAGGCATAATGCTATCTAATGAGGAAACAGGGGTATATGGTATAATGGACAATCTACCATCAAAGCTAAATGCCATACCTGTAGCCTTTAAACAGGAGATTAAAACTGGGGAAGCCCAATTAATAACAACCATAGATGGCATAGAGCCTGATAGCTATGATATAGTTATTGAGAAGATTAATCTTTCCGAGGATTTAACCACCAAGAATATGGTAATTAGAGTAACTGACCCAGAACTTCTTGATAAAACTGGAGGTATTTTACAGGGCATGAGTGGCTCACCTATTATCCAAAATGGACAGCTAGTAGGAGCAGCCAGCCATGTATTTGTAAACGAACCAGCAAGGGGATATGCAGTGTTTGCAGAGAATATGCTAGCAGTAGCAGAAGAAATTAATTAAAGAATAGATGAAAGTGTTAGTCCTTAGTATCTCATGAATTTGAGATATAGTAGGGCTAACACTTTTTCGTTGACGGAGTAAAAAGTGAGGAGTATAATATAGAGAGTGGAGAAAATCTTTGTTATCTTTCGGTTTGTTTAGATTGTAGGTAATGGGGAGATTATTTATATTATGCCCATAGTGTGAAATAGTGAAAAATGAAAAGTTAAAGTGTCGCAAAGTAACTATTTCAAATTGAAAATCGAAGATTTTCCACCATAACTATTCACTATTCATTCTTCACTTTTCACTAATCTCCCAAAGGGAGATTATGAGCATTTGTCGGTGCACATTAAAACCTTTGCCTTACTACAGAAAATAATTGTCACCCACAACATAAAATATAAAAATATCAATCATTGCAATAAACCTTGATTTATCATATAATAGTTATTATATTTTATAAATTGGAGGAAGATTTTGGATAATAAGAAAAAAGGCATACTATTTATTCTACTAGGAGCATTTAGCTTTGCCACTATGAGCTTGTTTGTAAGGCTGTCAGGGGATCTGCCCTTTATACAGAAAACCTTCTTTAGAAATATCATTGCTGTTGCCTTTTCCCTTAGCCTAATTATAAAAACAGGTGGTAACTTCTCCTATAAAAAAGAAAATCTCAAATTTTTATTTTTAAGATCTATCTGTGGGACAGTAGGGATATTTTGTAACTTCTATGCTATAGAACATCTTCTACTGGCAGATGCAGCTATGATAGCTAAGCTATCGCCATTCTTTGTAATACTGTTCTCCTTTATTATTCTAAAAGAGAATATTAAGTCATGGCAGTTAGTTAGTATTTTAATAGCATTTACCGGTAGTATATTCATAGTAAATCCCATGCTAATAGAAGGGGTTTTCACTGGGGTAATGCCAGAGTCCAGTTTAGGAAGTATTCCAGCTTTAGCAGGGATTATTGGGGCAATGGCTGCTGGTATGGCTTATACCTATATTAGAAAGCTATCCTTTGGAGGAGAGAGAGGGCCATTTATAATATTCTTCTTCTCAGTATTTTCCACAATATGCTGTTTGCCCTTCCTATTTTTTGATTATCAGCCTATGACAGTAGAACAGATACTGTTTTTACTAGGGGCAGGGCTGGCAGCTAGCTCAGGACAGTTTGCTATTACCTCAGCCTATAGCTATGCACCAGCTAAGGAGATATCAATATTTGACTATTCACAGATTGTGTTCTCAGCTTTCTATGGATTATTATTCTTTGGAGATATACCTAGTCCATATAGTTTAATAGGTTATGTTTTAATTATTAGTGTAGCAGTGTTTATGTTTTTTAAAGGCAGAAAAAACTAACAAGAAATCTTATCTATACACATATAAATGTAGATTGGCTAAATTATAAATAGCTTGTATATCAATTGTTGTGGTGTATTCCCTCAGTGTCGTCGAGGGAATACACCACAACATATAATTTCACCTGACCTTATTGATAAAGAGCTATAAAGAAAAATCAGTATATCCCAAAAGTTTAGCTTTAGGATATACTGATTTTTTATACTAGGATGAAATTTTATTAATATAGTGCTGGGAAGAATAATGCTGGGATCTGTAGCCACATATCTCTAAATAGGATTAGGGATATTAGTACAGCTAGAGAGGATAGGAAGTAAGGCAGTGTGCCTTTAAAGGAATCCTCTACAGTAATTCCACTAATGGAGGCTGCAATAAGCAGACATAGACCATATGGAGGGGTTACCAGTCCTAGAGCCAGTGTAACTACAACGATTAGACCAAGGATAATTGGGCTAATACCAAGAGCAATTGCAGAAGGTAGGATAATTGGAACAAATAGAATCATAGCTGGAACAGCATCCATAAATGTACCGATGAACATAAAGAATAGTACAACGATAAATAGGAAGATTGTAGGGCCTGCGTTCATGCCAGCGAAAAATTCCTGAACGATTATGTTAAGCTGATAGTAGCTTAGTAGCTCACCTAGTGCATTAGCTGTAGCTAGTGCAAACAGGGATAGAGCAGAAAGTTTCATTGTTTCAATAAGGATACCAGGTAGTGCTTTAACCTTAATAGTCTTGTAGAAAAATAATCCAACTGCAAGAGCATATAAACAAGCAAAAGCTGCTGCTTCTGTAGGGGTGAAGTAACCACTTACAATACCACCAATTAGGATAACTGGAGTAAATAGGGCTGGTAGAGATTCAAGGGTTAGCTTGATAATTTCTTTAACTGGGTATTTCTCACCTACTGGGAAGTTTTTCTTCTTGGAATAAAACTTAATCACAGCCATCATAGCAAGACCAAGCATAATACCAGGAAGTACACCTGTCATAAATAGAGCACCAGTACCAACATTTGCAACACCTGAGTAAACAACCATTGTAATACTTGGAGGAATAATAGAACCTAGAGTGGAGGAAGCAGCAGTAACACCTACTGCAGTACCTTTATCATAGCCTTGTTTTTCCATAGCAGGGATGAATACCTTACCTACACCAGCAGTATCAGCCTGAGATGAGCCAGAAATACCAGCAAATATCATGGAAACAAGTACATTAGAGTAAGCAAGACCACCTCTAAATCTCCCTACAAGGGAGTTACAGCAGTTAATCAGTCTGTCGGTAATAGAACCAGCATTCATAAGATTAGCAGCTAGGATAAATAGAGGAACAGCTAGCAGTGTAAAGCTATTAAGACCGTTAAACATCTTCTGGAAAACAACCAGATTAGGAATCTGTTCCAAAGTTGCAATACCGATAAATGAAATAGTACCTAGAGCAAAGGAGATAGGAACACCAATAGCAACAAATACAATAAATAAAATAACTAATAAAGCTTCCATTATTTCTTACCTCCTGTAATAACAGCAATTGTGTCTTCGACAATATGTGATAATAGATAGATACATGATGTTATACCACATACAGGCATACATAGCCAAGTAGGACCTCTGTTAAAGGAAGGTAGTGTAACCCATTTAAATGCCCAGAACTGCTTAGTAAGCATAAATCCATAGTAAACCATAAGCACAGAGAAGAATAGCATAATCAGTGAGATTATAATGCCAAGAATAGATTTAATTCTTTTGTTTTTTAACATGTCGCTAATGGAGGTAAAGGCAAAGTGTCTTTTCTCGTAAACCATTGCCCCAGCACCCATAAATAGTGACCAGATAAAGGAATAGCCTGCAACTTCTTGTGTCCACATTACAGATATACCTAGGTATCTAGAGAAAATTTGTATTAGAACTGTTATCATAAATATCATCAGAAAAAATCCAGCTAAGGCTATCTGAGCTTTTTGTAATCCTTTGATTGCTTGTTTCATAGTGGTAACCATCCCTTCTATTTGTGTATACATACACAATAATCGATATCTTTACAAATAATAAATCAAATTATCTTTAATATAGCATCTCTAAAGATATCTTCATTGAGCTATAGTTTATATATATTCTCTGCCATTTAACAAGGAATATATATGGTGTCAAAAAAAGTCTTTGTTCTTTGAACACATTAACAGTCTGTATATTCCCTGCCATAAAGGCAGGGAGTATACATAGTTGCAGACAAAATCTGTAGTAATTACATTAGATGCTAGAAATTATCTAAGCATTGCGAAGTAATCCTGCATACCGTACTGTTCAGCAAACTGATCCTGAATAGCTATACCAATAGCCTTAAATTCTTCGATGTTGATGTCTTCGTGGTTTGTTACGATAGCACCATCAGCAATACAGATCTCTTTGCTTTCTTCGAACATGTCGTAGGTAGCCTGACGCTCAGCAGCTGTAGCAGCTACGGAAGCTTCGTCAACCCATGCCTTCTGCTCATCAGTTAGGCTGTTGTAGAATGCATCTGTCATCATAAAGAATCTTGTTGTGTAGTCATGGTGAGTTTCAGAGATGTACTTACCATTTGGAGTGTTGTGGTGATCCTTTAGTCTTAGGTTTGTGTAGTCATTTTCAGCACCATCTACAACACCCTGCTGTAGTGCCTGATATAGTTCGCTCCATGCAACAGAAGTTGGTGTAGCACCTGCATCTGTCCAGAACTGCTGCTGTACTGCAGAATCCTGTGTACGGATAGCCATACCTTCTACATCAGCTGTAGATGTAATTGCTCTGTTAGCATATACATCACGAACGCCTGAGGACCAGTAGCCCATAACTCTAAACTGATTGTTTGTTTTGTCTAGGATAAACTGCTGCATAGCCTGACCGAACTCACCGTCCATAGATGCTTCCCAGTGATCAAAGCTATCAAATAGATATAGTAGGGAGAAGATGTCGATCTCTGGAACACCGATACCGGACATAAATGCAGGAGCTGCAACTACCATATCAGTAGCACCGATAGTTAGTTTTTCAACTAGCTCGTTTTCGTTTTCTCCTAGAGTACCGTGGTGTAGTACAACCTGTACCTGTCCACCAGAAATTTCTTCTAGTGTTTCTTCAAAAGCGATTGCGCCTTTAGCGTAAGGGCTTTCTAGAGATGTGTTGTTGTGTGCTACGATGATTTCGATAGATTCCGCTGGTGCGTCGGTGGAAGCATCGCCTGCAGGTGCTGTGCTACTTTCTGCAGGGCTAGAACATCCAACCATAAGTAGGGACATTGCTGCTACTAAAGCTAAAAGTTTTTTCATAATAATCTCCATTCCTTTCTTGAGCTTTTGTGAGGTTTTGCCATATTAATTTTTTAGGCAAAATCCGGCTATAATATTTACCGTATTCACAAAACTCCAGTTTGAAACTTTGTTTCAAACTTAACTCCTTAAAATAAAATGTATGTTAATAAAATAACATCGAAGGGTAAAAAATTCTATAGTAGGTCAAGGCTAATCTTAATTACTACTTTGCGAATTTCCATAGATTCCTCTTTAATAACTGCTGGGCGATGTACATCTTCTGGGAAGAATACACAGAATACTCCTGGCACTATATCAATAAGGAACTCGTTTTCTACCTCTTTGTAGAATATAAGATCTCTCTCAACTATATGTTCATCAATCTCATAGTCATCACGGTAGTAGGTAACACCAATCTGCTCTTTACCTGATATCAAAAACTGTACATCAAGGTATTTCTCATGGGACTCTGCTCTTTTTACATTTTGCGCTTCGGTTACTACATTAAATACCTGAGCATACATATCCTTACCCTGTATTTCGTAGACACCATTTTCTAGCTTATCAAAATCCGTATCCCTTAGATATGCTATAGCTTTGTTTATAGCTTCTGGGTACTTTTGATCTTCTGTTTTACAATATATAGATGAATAAATCATTTTTTATACCAATCCCGACCAAAGGGGATCATACCTTTTTATAAATTATGTGGTTTCTCTAAGAACTATATCTAGCTTAATAGTTGTTGTTTTATCAGGGTTATTACCCTGTAAAACATCTTGTAGTAGTTTTACCGATACAGTGCTTAGCTCCTCCATTGCAGT
This sequence comes from uncultured Oscillospiraceae bacterium, assembly GCA_964369235.1. Classification (GTDB taxonomy): domain Bacteria; phylum Bacillota; class Clostridia; order Oscillospirales; family Ruminococcaceae; genus CAYJEQ01. Next base: position 7,865 of record CAYJEQ010000034.1, read on the forward strand.
GTTTAAAGAGGTTAGTCGTGGAGAAACAATGTCACAGTATATAGAGTTATTAATACTAATAACTGCCACATCATCAGGGATACTCTTGCCTACACTTAGCAGTGCCTTAATACCACCTACTGCGATAATATCCTCTGAATAGATGATACCATCTATGTTTTTATCATGGTATAAAGCCTTCATAGTGTTTAGGTATCCATCTTCTATATTAGGACTAGAGTCCACTATTAGAAGATTTTCCTCCGTGTAACCTAGCTCTAACATCTTGCCAATATAACCGTTCTTTTTTCTTTGTCCGCTGGCTGTAGTTGGCTTTTGGATATAGGCTATATTTCGCTTACCTATGCTGTATAGCTTCTCTACACATTGACGAACTCCGTCCTCCTCATCAATAACGATACTCCACATATTATCCATCTGGGAGTGTCCATTTAGAAGTAGGGCTGGGCCCTTAGGGAAGTTTTTCTGTATAGATTTTAATACTTCTTCATCTTGGTATCTAGATCCAACTAAGATGATAGCCTCTACTTTGCGCTTTACAAGTATGTTTATACAGGAGTTAATATGGTTAAGCTGGGAACCAGAATTTAAGATTATACCACAGTATCCAATCTCTCTTAGTTTACTTTCAATAAAATAAGCGATAGATGTATGATGATCTATTCTAATATCCTCAATAACAATACCAATAAGCTTACTGGCACCACTTACCAAAACTCTTGCATTTTGATCAGGCACAAAATTATGTTTTTGAAGTATGGCATTAACTCGGTCTTTTGTTTCCTGTTTAACCTTAGCACTTCCTGTGATTACTCTTGAAACTGTACTTGCTGATACACCTGCTTCTTTAGCAATATCATAGATAGTCATAATTAATACCATGTCCTTTCTATTATTTTGTAGTATTTACGGCAGTTAATACTGCCGTAAATACTATATGCCTGTTAAGATAAATTACTTGGAAAACTCTGCAAGGCCTTCAATAGCATATGCTCTAATTGGGCAGGAATCTAGGCCAACAATTGGGATTGGAGTGTAGGACATAAAGAAGATATCAGTTGTTAGCTGTTCTAGGTTCTTTAGAACTTCTAGGAAAACAATGTCCTCAGCCATAAGAATGTCATGGAATGGGCAAACATCATCATTGGAGTTCTCGATGGAAACACCATCACCAAAACCTACACATTTAACTTTTTTATCTCTAAACCACTCAGCAGCTTCTTTACAGATTAGTAGACGCTTATCTTCCTCAGTATTTGTCTTATCTGTAAATGGCTCTAGCTTGTAGATGGAATCTAGGATTACAATATCTCCGTCCTTAATCTTATCACCTAGCACCTTATCAAGGTCAGCTGGCATAATATGTGTGTAAGGATCCATGTGGGAGATTTCTACATATACTGCTCTACCCATAAATGTTGTAAGTGGTAGATCAGCTACATCTGTCCAATCATCATGGTGATGGTATGGGCATTCTACATGAGTACCTAGATGGCTTGTAATATCCATTGTTGTGTGCCAGTCTGGAATTGGGCCACCTGTGTTAAATCTTGTTAAGCTACATCTTCTGCTTTCTGTTTTTGGGTCTAGTCTTTTTGTTAAGTCGATTACTCTTAGGTTTCCTAACATTTCTACGCTCATTTTAATTACTCCTTTTAAACTGATACCTATATTTTAAGGCATCTATGGTTTGTATTATTCATTATAGTTTAAAAAATTATCTTTTAAACTTTGCCTTCTAGTCCGTGGATTATGTTTACTACAAATTCCATTTTAGGAACAGCTACATTTATTTTCTTAGCAGCCTTAACAACTGCACCACTTATAGTGTCTACCTCGGTTTTTCTACCATCTCTAATATCTGCATAGATAGAGGTTAAACCCTCCATGCCACCTAGAACAACATCTCTAACTTTTTTCTGGATTTCTGTTTCGTCAAAGCCCATACCCTCAGCATTTGCCACTGAAACAGCCTCGGTAATTAGGGACTGTAGCATTTCTTTAGCATATGGATTTGTTTCCATATAACCCATTGGAACCTGTAGGGCACCAGTTAGCACACTTAAGGTGGAGTTTACAAATAGTTTGCTCCAGATAATCTTTCTAATATTCTCATCCACTTCACATTCCACACCGGATTTTGTAAAGCTGTCTGCAATGGAACTAAGTATACTGGAATCACCATAAGGTAGTCCTATATAAGTAACGCCACTACCACCATGGAAAACCACATTTGTTTCTCTAATGGAACTGTTATGGTTAGTTGCGCCGATGATTATCTTATCATTAGAAACAAACTGGGATAGTACATCTTCGTGACCTGCACCATTTTGCAGTGTCATTACATATGTGTTTTCGCCAATTAGCTCTTTATTATTTTCTAGTGCAGCTTTGGAAAATAGTGATTTTACAAATAATATCACTAGATCCACTTCGCCTACTTCCTTGCCACTTAATGAGGCTTTAGGAAAGACCTGTGTAACACCATCTTTTTCCTGTATGGTAACGCCGGACTGATTTACTGCATCTACTTTATTCTTGTCGATGTCTATTAAGTACACCTGATTTTCTCTGGATAGGTATCCGCCAATGAGCATTCCCATTGCACCACATCCTAGGACTGCAATTTTCATTTCCTTGTCCTCCTTATACAGTTGTGATTATTTTTTGAAATCGGTTGCAAACACATTATAGCAAACTTATAATGAGAATTCAATACTCATACAAAATTTTATGAACAATGTGAATTTTTATCTATTTTTTTGGTGATTATATCTAAAATTATAAATATTTGTTCATACATTGCACAAAAATATATCTGAAATCCATTGCAAAACCTCTAATTTATTAACAAAATAATACAGCGATTTACTATAATAAAATCAATATAACTGGATTTTTTACATGTAAATTATGAAAAAACATATGAAAATACAATCGGTGTCATAATTCGACAAAAGAAAACTACCCTAGTGAAATCATTTCATCTAGGGTAGTCATATCCAAATATATAAATACTAATTACTACCTACAATTAGTAGATAGGCTAGGGTGCAGATAAAACCAACTCCAAATAGCAGTAGGCTATATGAAAGGGAGTAGGTAATGTGTAGCTCAGCCCTATCTCGGTCAATAAACCTAGGTTTGCCTTCAAAGAAGGTTTTGGGAATGGCTACAGATTTAAAGAATACTCGGTTAATAATAACAATGATTACATCTACGCTAATATCCACCGTTCTAAATATTACTGCAAAGCTAAAGCTAAGTCCTTTAAACAGTGGTTTGTAAATTAGAGTTTCTAGGCTAATATTTCCACTGCCGTAATCACGATACCCCTTAGTAGGACTGGCAACGGTTTTTCTAGCAACTAGTAGATATAAACCAGTACCGATAGCAGCAGATATTAAGCTACCTTTAAGGTTAATCCAGATAAAGTAGTGGATATCCTTGCTGTGGGTACCGAGGAAATGGCTAGCAAACTCCCCAATAACATCAAATGTTTGGTTGGGAACTACCCCAAAGATTATAATTATAGCTGCAATAGAGGAAAGCATAACCATAGTTTTAAAAGAAACATAATGGCTTTTGGTGCAACTGCTTATCTGATTAGGAGGATTTTCTATAAATAAACAGATAAACAACTTTAGCATATAGGCAAAGGTAATACCACCAGAAATTAGGAATACCCACTCAAAGGCGGTGTATATTCCCTGATGGGTAAGATGTACCATCTCCACCATCGCTTCATGAAGTAGGGTTTTACTGGCATATCCACTAAATAGTGGTACTCCCATTAGGGACAGAGCACCTACAGCAAAAGCAACCATTAGCCAAGGTTTATTCTTTCCATAGCCTTTTAGCTGATTTAAATCTAGGGTGTGGGTGTTTTGGTAGATGATGCCTGCACAGCTAAATAGTAGTATCTTAATTAAGCTGTGGTTAATCATATGATACAGGGTACCATAGGCAGCGTAGGTGTTGTGATCTCCTAGCATTACAGTCAGGGATACACCCCATAGAATAAATCCTATCTGGGACACTGAGGAGTAGGCAAGAGTTCTCTTAAGATTATTACTAAAGAAAGCAAATATCCCACCTATAACCATATTAAACATACTGATAATTAGTAGGAAATTAATCCACTGGGTGCTAAAGGACATAATCTTTAAGGTGATAAGTATAATACCGTATACACCTGTTTTGGTAAGCAGTCCTGACAGCAGTCCACTGGCAGGTGCAGGTGCAGCAGTATGGGCTACAGGTAACCAATCGTGAAGGGTAAAGACCCCAGCCTTAGCCCCAAAGCCTATAAATATTAATACTATTGCAATTAGTAGCATAGGATTATCTTGATGGGCTGTGGTTAGGTCAGTTAGGGTGGATAGGGTTAAATCCCCTGTAAGGTGGTATAGAATAAATATACCAAATAGTAGGGATAGACCACCGAATAATCCATAAGCAAGATAGCTGTTAGCAGCAGAGGTGGTGCTTTGGGTGCCTGAATGAGCTACCCATAAATAGCTAGTAAAGGACATAATCTCAAAAAACACAAATAGTGTAAATAGATCCCCAGCATAGAAAACCCCCATAGTACCTGCAAAGGTTACTATTAATGAGCTATAGTATCTGGTAAGGTGTTCTGTGTGGTGGTCAAAGTATTCATTGGTAGCAACAGCACTAACCAGCCATAGCACCGAGGCAACGATGGCAAATATAGCACCTAGCTCAGTAGTGGCAAAGGAAATGCCAAAACCACTAAACATATTAAGGCTAACAAAATTATCATGGTTAAAATCCATTAGTATTTTACAGCTAATTACAAGGGAAGCCCCAGTGGTAATAACAGCCATAGCCCAGAGGGCCTTGATGTTTTTAACCATAGACATAGCAAATCCAATAATTAAAAGTGAAATCACTAATAGAGGAATAGTTGTTAAATTCATAATATACATCCTTTCAAACTTATTACTATGATTTTTTATTAGTAGGGAGAAAACTTATGTTACTAGATTGTATATCATAGAGATAAGTTGGGTGGAAAACAGTGACATGATAATCATTACAACTGTAATAATTCCCATAGGTAGAACCATTTCCCAAGGAGATTCTTTAACATGTTCTAGTTTAGAATAATCAAAATTATCATGGGGCATAAATGCTAGGGTGGCAATCTGCAGTAGATACATAGCTGTAAGTAGCGCAGATATAACTAGGGCAGCCACAGCAATATAGCCTACAACACTGCCAGTGGCAATGGCGCTTTGGGCAATGGTGAACTTAGACACAAATCCTCCAAAAGGTGGCAAGCCTATTAAAGCAAGGCTGGATATGGTAAATAGCACAAAGGAGGTTTTCATAACCTTGCCACAGCCTTCTATCTGGCTTACATAATCGCTATGAGCAGAGAAGATAGCATTACCAGCGGTGTAGAAGATAACAATCTTAATTAGTGCATGGAATATCATATGCAGTAGCCCAGCAACTAGCCCAAGGGTGGACATGGTTGTAACAGCTAGTAGAATATAGGATAGCTGACTAATTGTAGAGTAGGCAAATCTACGCTTAATGTGTTTGTTTCGCATAGCAGTAGAGGAGCCGAATAAAATAGTAATAACAGCCATAGCCATAACAATCTGCTGTACTAGAGTACCAGCTAGATAACTAGGATCAAATAGATAGTAGGTAACCCTCATAGTGGCAAAAGCACCAGACTTAACTACTGCAACAGCGTGAAGCAGTGCAGTAACGGTAGTAGGTGCAACACCGGCAGCTACAAGCCAACGGTGGAAGGGGAATAACCCAGCCTTAAAGGAAAAACCAATAAACATTAGTAGATATGAGATGTAAAGATAATCATTAGGAGGTAGTTCCATAAAAGGATTTTGGGTAAAGTTCCAGCTACCTGTCATCATAATAAATAACATCATACCTGAGAAGGAGATAGCAGCCCCAGAAACAGAATAGAGAATGTATTTTTTACCGGCATAGAGATCTCTAGGCTGTGGATGGTGCACAACTAAAGGTAGGGTAATAAATGTTAAGCACTCGTAGAATAGATACATAGTAAGCATATCCCCACTAAAGGCTAAACCGATTACAACCCCATAGGTCATAAGATAGTAGGTGAAGAATTTACCTAAACCACCTTCATGGGTCATATACTTACTGGCGTATAGTGTGGCCAAAGGCCATAGAAAGCTAACTAAAGTAACAAAAACCATGGACAGCCCATCAATCTTAAATGTAAGGGCAAGCTGATGATTAAACTTCACAAGGGTAAAGCTCTCACCACTAAAGGCAAATAGCACAATCATGGTTATGGTAGCTACAAAGGTGGTAGCACCAAGACTGTAGCTAATAAGACTATCATCGTTTTTGTGCTTAATTCTTGTGGTAATAGCGCCTAGAATTATGGCAAGGACTATAGGTAGAAGTATTATAATATTCATATAGCTCCTCCTAAACCTAAAGTAGTTGATATAGTGGTAATAAAGTCAATTATTACAGTTGGAAAAATACCAAGTGTAATAATAAGTGCAGATAATACAAAAAGTGGTATAATCATAGACTTTGGCATGGTATTTGATTGGATATTATGGATGGGCTTGTCAAAGAATGCCGAAGCAGATACCCATAGTAGATAAAATCCAGTAAGCAGTGCTGAGATAATGACAATAGCAACTGCTGTAAGTGCTAGTGGGGTAGATGGTAGGGTTAAAGCACCCTGAGCCAGATACCATTTGCTAACAAATCCACCTGTTAAGGGGATACCAACAAGGGATAACCCTCCAATGGTAAAGGGGATAAATACACAGGGGAAATTATTGCCTAAGCCTTTAATATCCTGGGCAGTGGTAAAGCCTAATTTATAGATAATAGCACCAACTGATAGGAATAGTAGGTTTTTAGCTAGGGCGTGGAATAACACCTGTAGTAAAGCCCCAACAAAGCCTAACTGATTAAATAGAAATAGTCCTAGTAGTACATAGGACACCTGACTTACTGAGGAGTAGGCAAGGCGTTTTTTTAGTACCTTAGCTCTTAGGGCTAACATAGATCCCATAAATATAGTAAGTAGTGATAGACTAATTAGAACTGTCTGTAGGGTGGTGCCAATTAGTAGAGAAGGCCCTATTACATAATAGAGTATTCTAATAATGGCAATAACACCAGCTTTGGTAATAAGTCCTGATAGTAGGCTACTAGCAGGGGCAGGGGCAACTGGATGTGCCACAGCCAGCCAACTGTGTAAAGGGTACATACCAGCTTTACAGCCAAAGCCAATAACAGATAGTAGTGTAATAGCAAATATCTCACCATTACCTACAAATCCATAAAGTGGCAGTATACCACCAGCTACAAAGGTAGGTGCAGGTATTAGGTAGTAAAGATACATAATGCCCATTAAACCCATAGCAGTACCAAATAGAGAGTAGTATAGGAATTTTCTACCAGCAAGCATACTGTCATGGGTTCTCTCATGGATTACTAGCATATAAGCAGATAGGGACATTAACTCAAAGAACATATATAGGGTAATGGGATTACTACTGTAACAAACCCCTAATAAACAGCCAAAGGTAGTAAGTAGAAAACTGTAAAAGCGTTTTTCTTCCTTAAGATGGCTCATGTATTTAAAAGTGTATACAGTTACAACGGTCCAGATAACAGCAATAATACTGGTGAAAAATACAGCTAGGATATCGGTTTTAAGGGCTAGGTTCCAGCCCATACCAATAGTTAGAAATGTAATTTCACTATCTATAAAGTTAATATTATTGTATAGAGTTAAAACTGTAGTAATAGATACCACCATCATCACATAGGTTCTCTGGAATTTAGTGTTACAATTTACTGATAGCAGTACTAAACCTAATATAATAGGGGTTAATACTGTAATTATGTTTAACATATATAATCATGCCTTTCTCAGAGTGTATAGCTACCATAGCAGGAAGAAACTTCCCACTAGGACTAAAGTAGCTCTAGTCCAATGGTAATGGTATCAATAACTGGTTGATATAATATACCTAAAGCAAGGTTTACTACTATAAAACAACCCATTACGAATTTATAGTTACCAGAGATCTTGGCTAGGGGATAGGTGACTTGGGTTTTCTTGTATATATGGATTATAAATTTAGTGATGTATATTGCATTTAGTACGGTACTAATGGCGATAGCAGCAAGAACAAACCAAATTTTTGTAGGGTCTGATGTAGCTGTAATAAGCTGATATTTACCTACAAAGCCAGTAAATAGTGGCACACCTATTAGGGAAATCCCTCCTATAGTAAAACATAGGGCAGCAATGGGATTACGGTGACCACTGCCTGCAAGATTTTCTATATACTTGCCATTATTTGAGGAGGACATAAGACCTTCACAGGATAGAAATAGCATGGATTTTACTAGGGCATGGGCAACAATGATAAAACAAGCTGCAATAATCCCAGCAGTATTCTCCAGTCCTATACCAACATAGATATAACCAATCTGTCCCACTGAGGAATAGGCAAGCATACGCTTAATATTATCTTCCTTTACAGCGTCTACGCTACCGACAATAATAGCCAGTATACCAAAGGCAAATAATACATTGCTTACATTAAGACTATCTACCAGCTCTATCCCTAGTACACGGTAGAATATCTTAATAAGAAGAATAATATAACCCTTTACCACCAGTCCTGAGGAGATGGCATTAGAGGCGTTCATAGCGTTATTATAAGCATGGCTCATCCATGAATGGAAGGGGAAAAGGGCGCTTTTAATAGCGATACCTACAGCTAGTAGCCCTACAATGATTGTAAGAGGTAGCTGATAGTTTCCAGCAGCAGCCAGCACCACCATACTTTCATTTACATTAGGCATTAGTAGATGTCCAGTAAGATTATACATAAGTATAATGGATACCAGAAACAGACCAGAACCTAGTAAGCTCATAATTAGATATTTAATGGTAGCAGCAATGGTTTTGCCGTTTTCCTTTGCTACGATAAATCCACAAGCACACAGGGTGTTTATCTCAATAAATACATAGCTAGTAAATAAATCGTTAGTGTAGATAAGAGCGTATAAGCTAGAAAGCATCAAATTCATCATAAGATAAAATAGATTAATCTTCTTAGGCTTAACATTTATAAATACTCTCTCACGCTCACCAATTACCACCATAAGCATAACAAAGCTTAAAGCAGTAGCAATAAGTGCCTCCAGTGGGCCAAAACGGATTTCGTTACCCCAAGGTGCAGAGAAATGCCCCATAAGATAGGTAAAGGTCTGAGGATTACTATTAAAAAACCACAGTAGCCCACCACTAAGCAGTGTACAGATGGATACTACAGCCAGATTAAGATAGTAGGCAGCTTTGCCAGAAAGGACACTGGAGATTACCCCGGCAGCCATAGTAAGCATTATTGTAAAGAAGGGAAAGTTAGCAACAAAAGGCATTAGTGGCGAACCTCCTTCTTTCCTACTTTGGTTATGATTTCGTCTAAATCCAAGGTGTGGTATTCTTTATATAGTTTTTGTATTAGTGATAGGGAAACTGCTGTAATAGATACAGATACCACAATACCTGTTAGTACAAGGCCACTGGGAATTGGGTTAATGTATTTTTCCACATCGGTTACTCCATCTACTACTATGGGGGCTAGGCGTCCTTCTATATAGCCTTTTGCAGCTAGAAATAGATAAACAGCACCGTCCATAATATTTAGACCGATGATTTTTTTTATAAGATTAGGTTGTAGGAATAGATTGGTAAATCCAATGCCAAAAAGTATCATAGCTACTGTTTCGTAGTAGTTACTTAGCAGATTAGGGCCCATTATATCTCCCCCTTTGTAAATAGTGAATAGAAGCTGTATATGGTGCAGGTTACAATTAACCCTACACAGATATTTAGAGGTAGTATTAGCCCGGCAGAGATAATATCACCAGGAGTACCTAAAGGGATACCTGTAGGTATGTGATAAGCACCTGTTAAGAAGGAATAGCCCTTTGCCACAGCGTAGAAAAACAGTGCACAGAAGGTAACTCGCTTAACTAATTTCTCGGTAATAACCTTTCTAATGGTACGGTAGCCATAGGCAGAGGAATAAAGTATTAAACTAGCTCCCATTACAGCACCACCAGAGAAACCACCACCAGGGGTAATATGTCCATTAAGTACCAGATAGATACCAAAAAGCAGTAGAAAAGGTATTAGATACTTAGCTACAGTTTTTATAATTAGATCTCTAGGTAGGGGACGGTAGTTAGGGTTGGCAAAATCGTCCTTATGGGCTTTTTCATCATCATTACGCATAAGCATCATAACACAGGCAGATGCACAGAAAAGCACAGCACTCTCCCCAAAGGTATCAAAAGCACGATAATCTAAAATCATACCAGCAACAATATTAACAGCACCTGTTTCCTCTAGGCCTTTTTCGATGTAGCGCTGACTTACCTGATTGTGGACAGGGCTATCAGCATCACCAAATTCAGGTAGGAAGGACACTGTAATAAGCAGTGCAGTAATAACCATTAGACAGATAATAACACTTGCCATACGGTATACCATAACAAATAGGCGTTGAGCTTTTTCATCATGCCACTGCTGATATCGCTCTGACAGTGAAGGTTCATGGTGGTTAGAGGGACGACGCTCAGCTTTTTTCTTACGCTTGGTGGTTATTACCATATCTCCATCAGCGTATTTACTAATCATTTCTTTAAAGTTCTTCATCTTCCTCTTCCTCCTCTCCTTCTTCCTTTAGCTTGTTGATATTCTGAAGTGTAACGAAAAAAAGTGTACTGGTAACCCCAGCCCCAACAGCAGCCTCAGTTATAGCAAGGTCGGGGGAGCGAAGGAGTAGCCATAGTATACTTACCACTAGGCTGTAGGACATAAATATGATTACACTAGATAGAAGATTTTTTGTAAGGGAAACAGCAATAGCGCAGATAAGAAGAAAGGTCAGTAGCATGGTTTCAAATATAATCATTGTGTACTACCTCGCATTTCTCGGTTATTTTTTCATCGGATATAATTTCAGTTCTAGCTAAAAAGTGGGAAGCAACAGGGTTTGCAAACCATAGAAACAGCATAACTAAAAGTAGTTTAAGGCTTGTAATATCAAATCCATTGGCGATAATTAGGGATATAATAATTAGCATAGCACCAAAGGTGTCGGAGATAGAGGCAGCCTGCATACGATTAAGGATATATCCACATCTAAAATTACCTACTACAGAGGTGGTAAATATAACAAGGCCAGAAATCATAAATATGGCAGAAAATAAAAATCTAATCATTGTCTGTTACCTCCTTAGGTAGTTCTCTAGAAGCTGGCTGTTTACGAAGATTGGAGAAATCCTGAGATTTTTCTTTTTTGTGGCTTCTCAGATAGCCTTTTGAAACAATAACAATGGTTACAAAACCTAGTAGTGCATAGATAAGGGCGATATCCACAATGTAGTTTTCCCCTTGAATAACAGCCATAATACAGCACATCATTATAATGATGGTACTAATATTATTAATACCCAAAATACGGTCAAAGAAGGTAGGTCCGATAATAGATCTAGCAAGATAGATGAAGATTAATATGGTAAAACATATAAGTGCAAAGGAAAAAAGTATACTATAAAGTAGGTCTAACATATTAATGAGCCTCCATTTCTTTAAGTAGTCGGATAAAGATAGAGTTTTCAAAATCCTCTAATAGTGTGTAGTCCATAGTGTGGATACAAAACACATCATCGGTAATATCAACGGTGATAGTACCAGGGGTTAGGGTTATTGAATTAGCTAGTATGGTTTTAAGGAAATCATTTTTTAGAGGGATTTTGTAGAATACAATTTGTGGCTGTATCTCAAAATCCTTAGCAAAGATAAATTTCATAACCATAAGGCTAGATTTTACAATTTCTACAGCTAGTACAAAGATATACTGTATAGCTCGTAGGAAATTTCGCAAAAATCTAAAATCATTATTAGGGGAATACTCTAAATATTTAATCATAAAGAGATAAATAGCACTGGATATAGCTATACCAAAGCAGATTATCTCAATGGTTATCCTACCATTTAAGGCTATCCATAATAAAAATAATAATAAATACACTGACAACACTCCTATTTTTGTCGGCAAAAAATCCGTATTGTAGAAAAGTTCCACATATACGGATTGTTGGCTGTAAAATTTTTATGCTAAGATTTACTTAGGCACACTTTCCCAGTCTTTTAGAAACTTTTCAATCCCGCTATCAGTTAAAGGATGCTTTAGCATCTGCTCGATAATCTTGTAAGGAACAGTTGCTATGTCTGCCCCGGCTAGAGCTGAGCTTGTAACATGAATTGGGTTTCTGATTGATGCAGAAATAATCTCAGTTTCGATTCCATGGATTTTAAATATATCGCTAATCTCAGTAATTAGGTTTATGCCTTCCTGACCGATATCATCAAGTCTTCCTAGGAATGGGCTTACATAAGTTGCACCTGCTCTTGCTGCTAGCAGTGCCTGTGCTGCTGAGAATATTAATGTAACATTTGTTTTGATTTTTTTAGCAGTTAAGATTTTTGTAGCCTTAAGTCCTTCGGCACACATTGGAATTTTTATAACGATGTTTTCATGGATTTTTACAAGCTCTAAAGCTTCTGCTACCATTTCATCACCATTCATTGATATAACCTCAGCTGAGATAGGGCCATCTACTATTGTAGTGATTTCCTTAACAACCTCTTTAAAATCTCTGCCTTCTTTAGCTATTAGTGATGGGTTTGTTGTAACCCCACAGATAACCCCTAGATCATTAGCCTTTTTGATTTCTTCTACATTGGCGGTATCGATAAATAATTTCATAATTATGACCATTCCTTTCATTTTTGTCTAAGTTTTTATAGATTATAGTAGTGTGTTAATAATAGAATCTAAACTATAAAAAACTAAACTCAAACATATAATTAAGATATATAATCCACTATAGCACTACTGATTTGTATTTGCAAGTAAATATAAATCTAACAGTGAACAAATTGTAAAAATATATGATTTGCACAGATTAGCTGTCAATATTTTATACAAAATGTAGTAATGCTTTTATTAAACTAAACTAACCTTGTGCTATACTGCTATGTTTGGGCACAGGTAGGTGGATATCCTTTGCAACACTTATTATTCTAGCGATTATTACCACTGATAGTGATATGTACATCGCTATTTCCTTAGAGAATAGTGGATATACAAACCACAACACTAGTGCGCCTAACATAGCACAGGAAGCATATACTTCTTTTCTAAGTATGGCTGGCACCCTCTGGCAAAGCAAATCTCTAATTACCCCACCACCAACAGCTGTAATTGTAGATACAAATAAAAACTGTGGTAGATTGTAGCCAGAGTCTATAGCCTTAACCCCAGCATCAATAGCAAAGATTCCTAGACCTATGGCATCACTGGCTGTCATCACTGCACGATGGGCAGTGCTGCTCCATTTTACACTCATGGCAATGGTTGCCACTAAAATCACTATTATCATATTTGGGTAACTATTAAAGAACTTAGGTACACCAACATCCATTACTACATCTCGCATTATACCACCACCACAGGCTGTGGCAAATGCCATTACATATATACCAAATACATCCATCTTCTTTGTTATGGCAATATATGCCCCAGAAAGGGCAAAGGCTGCCACCCCGATGTATTCTAAAACTATTGCTACGGTTATCTCCATTGATTAATATGCCTCTTATTAGCTTTGCTATTCTTTCTATATTTTGTAACTATTAATTAGATCCAGCACAATTGCTGAAGCATTGTCTGCGGATTTTTCTATTAGGTTGTCGTAGGTTTCCTTTGCATCATCATCAGCATTATCTGACATGGAACGGATAACAACAAATGGAATATTATTCATTGTAGCAACCTGTCCTATAGCAGCACCTTCCATTTCGGTACACATAGGTGAGTGAGCTAGAACTATTCTATCATTGTCTTCCTTAGTAGATACAAATAGATCTCCAGTTACAATCTTACCACTGTAGTAGTTAAAGCCATGAGCAGCCCCTACACGCTGACAGCTAGACAGTGTAGCATTAACAAGATTAAGATCAGCAGTAAATTCGATACTATAAGGGTGGTAGTTTGCAAAAAACTCTCCCTGATCGTGGTATTTCACTGTGGAGGATACTACCACATCAAGTGTTTTAAGATTTTTGGACATAGCACCAGCAATACCTGTGTTTACAATAGCATCAACCTTAAACTCTCTAGCAAGGGTAATTGCACAACAGGTGGCATTAACTTTACCTATACTAGCACACACCAGTACAAGGCTACTATCTCCAATAGTACCTTGATAATAGGTCTGTCCCATGATTTCTACCTCTTCGGTAATATTCATAACAGCTTTAATCTGCTGGATTTCTTCTTTTAATGCTCCGATAATTCCCCAAGTCATAAATTAAATCTCCTTTGTAGTTCTATTAGCTTTTATAGTAAAGCATTTTATGGTTAATATTATATACCTAATATATAATAAAAGCAAATCTTTTTACAAATCAGAATTATCTTATACATAATATAGATGTAGCAAAAAATAAAAGAAAAGATTTGCTAATTTATAAAACTAATGGTAATATATATTATAATAGGTATAGATAGTAGATATTATTCCATAAGTTAATATTAAAAGCAAATTTAAAACTCCTGTTAAATCCTTTATTCAAAGGCATTTATAGGATTATTTAAAAAATATTAAACTTTTTTTAAAAAAACTATTGACTTTTGTATAAATAACTGGTAGAATATAATTCGTTCCTAGAGAACACATACAGACAGTATCACTAGGAAAACAACAAAATATGCGGGTGTAGTTCAATGGTAGAATTCTAGCCTTCCAAGCTAGCAGCGTGGGTTCGATTCCCATCACCCGCTCCATGTGCGCCAGTAGCTCAGCAGGATAGAGCAACTGCCTTCTAAGCAGTAGGTCGGGAGTTCGAGTCTCTCCTGGCGCGCCATATGGTGGGTATAGCTCAGTTGGTTAGAGCGCCAGATTGTGGCTCTGGAGGCCGTGAGTTCGAATCTCATTATCCACCCCATTTATTTAAAAAAGCCACATCAAAAGGGCTTTTTTAGTTTTATATTGGGCTATAGCCAAGCGGTAAGGCAACGGACTTTGACTCCGTCATCCCGATGGTTCGAATCCATCTAGCCCAACCATGAATTTGTCGTAAAAAGTATGCGATTGGGTGAAAACCCAGTAAAATCGCCACTTTTTACGGCTTTTTTCGTTAAATACGAGTGAATTTCGAGTATGCTATTTTGAGTATGCGATTTTGCTAAAAATCAAACTGTACGTGACTTGAACTATCACTTTGAACATAAATGACTAGCGCCCTTTTTTAAAACAGCATTTTAAAGAAAAATTATTATAGTCTAAAACAAAATAAATTACATAAAGCTACTGGAATTTTAAAAATAAAAATCCAGTAGCTTTTTTGCGTTATACACGCAATATATAAGTAGCGCCCTTTTTTTCTAGGAGAGTAAAAATCAACTCTTTTAAAAAAAGGGCGCTATTTTTTTACCCTAAAAAAAGAAAGGATAAAATAATGATGAAAAGTAAATCTAAGAAAGAAAAGCTGTGTCATACAGGAATGATAGCATTAGTTCCAGGCTTTATCAGCAGAGGTGGTGGCACATACATTTACAAAAGAATAAAAGATAAGGAGGCAGGCGAATGCAAATACTGTGCAGATAAAAAAAGAAACACAGGGTGTATTCATAATAACTGCCCATATCTATATGAACGAGCAGCACTGGGTACAGTAGATTACAAAACATTCCTTAAGAAAAAGTATTTAAATCACCCATCTGAAATGTTTTATAGCAGAATCTGTGAACTAACAAAAACATATAATGGGTGTATGTATTTAAGTGATGGACACGAATATTACTTTGATAGACTGCTGCATAAACAAAGAAAAAAGAAACTTTTTAAAAACACCAATATTTTAGCAGCTGTTTATTTGCTGACTTCTTCCCCACATCTATGGAATATGGTAAAAGAAAATATCAGAGAAAATCATATAAACTTTGAAAAAATCAAACTAAAGGATATAAGCACAGATGAGTATGCTATTTACCAAATGGCAAAAACATTTTGTGATAGTATCCCTAGAGTTATGTATTCAGAACTTGCTGATAGAGAGCTAGTAAGTGATGATGCTTTTAAAGCAATAATAAATGCAATGCTTCTAAAAACATTTGGAGTAGATGTTATAGGAGTATTCACAGAAAATTAGAGGAGGAAAAATGAGCAACAATTTTTTTAAGGAAATTAAAAGGGCGCTAAAAACACAAGACCTACAAACCGAACAAGCGCAAGAAAACAGTATTGATGTTTTGTTAGAAGGCAAAGTTATTTGCTCTATTAACAGCAGCGGAAGTATAAACTACCCTGCCGAGCTTGCAGAAGATAAGCAAATCCAAGAAATCATACAAGAGCTTCGCCAAGATGTATATTATATCAAGGAATACACAGCAATTGTAGAAAAATCACCTTTTGTAAATTCTACTAGTGGCAATAGTGACTTCAAACTACTTACCGACTTTGGTGGTATTATACTGGCTGGGAAAGAAAGCGAGGGTATTGGATATCAATTTGCAACTTGGGAAAAAGATGCCTCCGGAAATGGATACACCTACGGTCACTATTTCGGAAACGCATATTCAGCAGCTAAAGAAGATTTTGCACTTCGTTCAAACCTCATTAATTGCGAGAAAGTATTCAGTGAGCAAGAGATGGCACTACTTCATAAATGTATGAAGTCTGCAATGGAAGATGAAACAGCGCTATCATTTACAGAAGAAAAAATAGCCGAGGAACTTTGCGAGCAGATAGAAAACCTCTGCCCCACTATTAAAGAGCAAGAACAAGTTATAGCTACACCGAATATGGAACAAACAATGTAAAACACAGACTTTTGAGAGAGTCTGTGCTTTTTTTATGAAAGGAAGATGTATATGAAAGGGTTTCCCACAAGAGAACAAGTAAAGCGAATAAAAGAAAACTATCCCATAGGAACTATAATTCAGCTAAACTCAATGGAAGATAGATACTCACCTGTGCCAAGTGGAACAATTGGAGAGGTAATTTGTGTGGATGATGCAGGCTCGATATTAATGAAATGGCAAAATGGTCGCACATTGAGTCTACTACCTTATGAAGATAAGTTTGAGGTGGTACTAAAGCCAGAAGAACTGTTAACACAAAACCATACAATTCCCAACAACCAAAATGCTGATTTTGAGAATAAAATCGTTATAGTAAAAGCCGAACTACTGGAAGAAACTCATCGTACCCCACTTAATCAATTATGGTTAGTAACAAATATTTCAGACACTATAGAGCTTCAGCACATTAATGATGAAACGCTACTATGCACCGCTGCCCCCAGTGATATTTTAGGCATAGCAAACGATGCAGTGGTGCAGATGTATGTTGATGAGCAAGAGCAAAATCAAATATTAACACAAGAGATGGGAGGTCTATAATGGATAAGATAGAAGCATATATCTATGACAAAAACAGTTCTAAAGGCGTAAACCTCGTATTACCTGCGAGCTTTGAGCATATCGAAGATGCGTATGAGCGACTCGGTAAAAGAGAAAATTTATCTACCGAGTTTAGCGTTCAGTTTGAAGATGGTCAATCAGTTGATTATATTGACATTGATAAAATCAACATCTATAAGCTTAATCATTTTGCAAATAGAATTCAAAGTTTTAATATTCTTGAGATTTTCAAGTTGCAAGGTGCAGTAAAGAAAATCGAAAATACTGACTATGATATAAAACACCTTATAAATATAGCAGAAAACATCTTGCAAAATGAGTGCATAGAAGCCTTTCCGGCCTCTACCCCAAGAGAACTTGGTGAGTTTTATGTAGAAAATAACCTCATCCCTG
>CAYJEQ010000035.1:0-25377 GCA_964369235.1 uncultured Oscillospiraceae bacterium
ATTAGTGAAAATGATTCTGATAAAACCAGCGTGTGTTCGGCTACTGTCACCCTAGGTTTATTGACACAGGTATTTTGTGACTAGCTTTACTGCTTTTTCCCTTGTGTTTTTTTGCTTTTATAGCTATAATACTATATATAATAATTTAATTAGAAAGGACTATGATTATGCTATTTATACATTACCCTAAGTGCAGTACCTGTCAAAAAGCAAAAAAATTCCTAGATACTCATAACATCACCTACACCTCCATAGATATTAAGGAGGATAATCCTAGTTACGATCAGCTTAAGGAATACTATAACAAAAGTGGCCTAGAGCTAAAGAAATTCTTTAACACCAGTGGCTTATTATATAAATCAATGGAACTAAAAAACAAACTACCTACCATGAGTGAAGATGATCAGCTTAAACTTTTAGCTACTGATGGTATGCTAGTAAAAAGACCTCTGTTAGTTGGAGATAATTTTGTACTAGTAGGATTTAAAGAAGCCCAGTGGCTAGATGAACTTCAGAAGTGATTTTTAAAAAATTTATAATATTATAAGGAGAGTTTACTATGGATTTTCTAAAAAACGCCAACCAAATCACCGGTGCCACCCTTATTAAAAACCTACAAAAAAGACAGATGGAAGGTTATTTTTGTGAAAGCAAAGAAGAAGCTATGGCAAAGATAATAGAGCTTATTCCACAGGGATCTTCTGTGGCATGGGGAGGCTCCCAGAGCCTTAAAGAATTAGACTTTGTAACTCATCTTTCTAAGGAAAACTACATCCTATTAGATCGTGATGCAGTGCCACCAGAACAAAGGAAAGACATGATGAGAAAAGCCTTTTCTGCTAATGCCTATCTAATGAGTAGCAATGCTATTACCCTAGATGGCGAGCTAGTTAATATTGATGGCAGTGGCAACCGAGTTGCTGCCCTTTGTTATGGCCCTGACAGTGTTATTGTAGTTGTAGGCACTAATAAAATCACCACCGATATTGACTGTGCATTAAAAAGAGTTAAAACCTCTGCCTGTCCAGCTAACAGTATTAGAATCGAACTTTCCACCCCTTGTGCTGTTACTGGGAAATGCGGTAACTGCCTATCTGAAAGCTCTATCTGTGCTCAAACAGTAGTCACAAGATTATCCCGTGAAAAAGGCAGAATTAAGGTAATTATCGTAAATGAATCTTTAGGATATTAATAATAAAGGCTGAGAGTAGCATTATTATACGCACCCTCAGCCTTTGTATATATTTACAGTATCTGAAAACTGTTTTTATGATATTTTATTAAGCCTTCTTTTTGCATTTTAGATAGCTCATTAGAAAGAGCACTGCGATCAGCTGAGATATAGCTTGCTAGTTCCTGTCTACTTAGTGGAATGGTAAACTCCTTCTCTCCTTTAGACACAAAGGTAAAATAACTATTTATCTTCTCTCTCAGGGAGGGTTTTGAGATTATCTCGATACGCTGATTAAGATAGAGGTTTTTTCTAGCGATTATCTTTAGCATATTAGAAATTAATCGGTGATGAAATTGACAGGAGCTACTACAGCTGGTAATAATTTTACTATAAGGCAGAAATAGTACCCTTGTTTCGGTCAATGCCTCCACCCATACTGGGCTTGATACTACCTCAGCACAGGCAAAAACTTCACCGAATACATCACCTTTAGAAATTTCGCCGATGATTATTTCCTTACCGTTAAAATCACTTTTAGTTATCTTGACAGCCCCTGATAGGACTATCCCTACAAAATCAATTCTATCACCTTGTCGGATAATGCTTTGATTTTTGCTGTATTTTTTCTCCCTAGCCCCTATACACTGGACTACTGTTTCTATATTATCAAAGGATATATCATCAAATAATGGATTGTGACTAATCTCCCTAGTGTAATTATCCAAAATATTTCCTCCTTATTTATGTTATTTCGTTGTTTAGACAACGGATTTTTTTATTTAATTATATTATAATAAGACTAAAGTAGTCAAGGCATGATAAAGTTTAACTTGTAAAAAAGAAAGGTATATAAAAATGAGTAGAAAAATTATTAATATAGACAGTGAAAAGTGCGTAGGTTGTGGCATCTGCGCCAGAACCTGTAAACAAAGTGCAATTCAGATGATTAATGGCAAAGCAGTGGTAACAGGAGAAAGCTCCTGTGATGGTATAGGTAACTGTTTACCAGTATGTCCAGTATCTGCTATTAGCTTCTCTGACAAAGATGTTATTAACAAAAACCCCCACAATGCTGCACCTACTGGATGTCCAAGCAGTATTTCCAAGGAAATTACCACCCCAACTCCTACAGATGATATAGCACATAGCAGCCCACTACCTTCCCAGCTAAGACAGTGGCCTGTTCAGATTAAACTTGTTTTAGAAAATGCTGGTTTCTTTGATGGGGCTAACCTGCTTATTGCAGCAGATTGCAGTGCTTTTGCCTATGGGAATTTCCATAGGGATTTTATGAAAAATAAAGTAACACTTATTGGTTGTCCTAAGCTTGATGATGTAGACTATACCGAAAAACTAACTACAATTATCAGAAAAAATAATATTAAAAGTCTTACCATTGTTCGTATGGAAGTGCCTTGTTGTGGAGGAATTGAGACTGCTGCAACTAACGCCCTAAAAGCCAGTGGCAAATTCATACCTTGGCAGGTGGTAACTATCTCTACTGATGGACAGATTGTTGAGAATTAATTATAATTTTAAGGTAGCCTTATTAGGGCTACCTTTTTTTTATCTCATTATTAACACAATTTAATTGTATAATACTGGGTATTCTTTACTTAAGGGACTACATAAGAGCATTATCCACCCCTGCACTACCACTTATTTACAACAGTGTATTTAAAAGAAAAATTTGTAATCATAGTTATAATAACCCAGTTAATTTCGTAAATTTTTCTAAATCAATTAACAAAGCTACATTGATGATAATGCAATTTGACATTATCCTATTAATTTTGTATAATAATTAATAACAGTATTATAGCATAAAAATGCTCATTCCTTTCTCGGTGTTTTGTGTGTTTTTCTCATAATTATGATAAGAAAATTTCGGATGTTATAATGACCTAAAAGCACAAAACCCATGTTTGAAACCTTGTTTCAAAGTAATATACCATTTCTAGCATTATTTAAAAGGGATTATCATAAGATATTAACACAGGCTCCCTTTTGTGACTGTAAAATAATAATTACGAGGTATTTTATTTATGGATAAATTTAAAAATTGGCTTAATAATTCCCCAATTAGAAAAAAGTTTTTGCCATTACAGCTTGCAATTATTGCAAGTATGCTTTTTATTAGCCTATTTTCACTGGCTTCTGTAATGACCCTGAATATTTCTACTGCTATTATAAGTGCTAATGTTCGCCACAAGGAAGAACTTAGCGATATTATCCGTAATATGTATGTTTGTAGAGTATTAGGTCGTGATATCCTTTTTGCTAATGATGATGATGTTAAAGCAGAATATTATAAAGAGTACATCCTAGCTTTTGATGAATTAGATCAGCGCATGGAGGATTACGCTAAGTATCTAAGTGGTTCTCAATTAGAAGAATTCACAAGAATTATAGAGGAGAAAAACAAATACAAAGATAGCATGATACTATCTGCTGATATATGGATTGAGCAAGGGGACTATGATGCTGCACTAGAAGCTTTACAGGTTGTTACCCCTATAGCCAATGAGTTTTTTGGCAGTATTGATAATTTTTCAGCTGATGAAGAAATCTTAATGAATGAAGCTTTGTTAAAAAATGACAACCTTGTTATTGTAATACTTATTTCCACTGTTTCACTAAATATTATTATGATCATGTGTATTTCGCTATTTATCACCTTCTTTTCTAAAAATACCAGCTCTAGCTTAATAACACTGGAAAAATCCATGTCCCAGATTGCAGATACTGGTAATATGAAGATTAAAATCCCTGCTGAACTTTATACACAGGACGAGGTAGGAAGAATTGCCACTGTGGCAAATAAAATGAAAACAATGCTACTTGAATACTCCTTTAACGATACACTAACAGGAGGTTATAATGCTAAAGCTTATCACGAAGATTTAAATGAGCTCTTTCATAATAAAGATGAGAAGGAAATCTGGTGTGTTATATCCGATATGAACAACCTTAAGATAATTAACGACTCTTTAGGACATATGGAAGGTGATAATGCACTGAGAAATACATATTATGCTTTAAATTCCGTCTTTGGTAAATATGGTAAAACCTTTAGAGTAGGTGGAGATGAATTTGTATCCCTATTAACTGGGTGCACCAGTGAAGACATTGAGGAGATGATCACTGAAATCACCTCTCAGATTAGTCGTGCTAATGCTAATGCAGTTTATAAATACTCCTTAGCTATTGGTTATGATTTATTTGCCGGTCGTGATATAATTCAGTATAATGATTTCTTTAAAACTGTTGATAAGAAAATGTATGATAATAAAATAGCTGGTAAACAGTCTAGAATGACCTCTAGAGTTATGTCTACCGGTGAAAATCATAGTGAATAGGTTTAATAAACATATAGCAGGTAGTTTCTCATAGAGAAACTACCTGTTTTTATTGCCTAATCTCTATCAATATGTTAAAATCAATAGGTAAATTACAAGAAAACTACAAGATAAACCACAGTAAACGAGGTATATTATGTTAATTAGACAGGAAAAACTAGAGGATATTAATGAAATCAGAGAACTTGTAAAGTCAGCTTTTCTTACTGCTGACCACAGCGATGGCAGTGAATATCTTCTTATTGATAAACTGAGATCAAGTGATGGTTTTGTAAAAGAGCTTGCCCTTGTTGCAGTGGAAGAAGATACTATACTAGGTCATATTATATTTACTCATGTAATGGTGGGAGAGAGAAAAGGCTTAGCCCTTGCCCCATTATCAGTATTACCAACTGCACAAAAGAAAGGTGTTGGTAGCGCACTTATTACTAAGGCACATGAAATAGCTACAGAGATGGGATATGACTTTTCTGTGGTTTTAGGCAGTGAGCTTTACTATCCTAAGTTTGGCTATACTCCTGCTGAGAAATACGGTATTAAAGCACCTTTTACAGTGCCTAGTGAGAACTTTATGGTTGTGTTTTTTACTGATAACTGTGGTGAAATCAGTGGCACTGTAGAATATGTAGAAGAAATGCTTGGCTAGATATAGCAAAAAAGCAAAAAGTTTGGGCACCGATTATTTATAACACAGAAAGGATATTAAATCTATGTATGAGTTTATTAAAGAGCAGTCCAATTCCATAGCCGACTGGGTTATATCCCATAGAAGGGATTTTCACAAATATGCTGAATCCGGTTGGATGGAGGTTAGAACCTCCTCTATTATTGCAGAGGAACTTACTAAACTAGGCTATGAAGTGCTTATAGGCAGTGATGTTTGCAAAGATGAGGACCGAATGGGTTTACCAGAAGCTGGTATATTAAATCACCACTATAACTGGGCTATAGAACATGGAGCCATCCCTCAGTATGCCCAGAAAATGAAAGATGGTTTTACAGGGGTAATCGGTATACTTGATTGTGGTGACGGCCCTACTGTTGCTCTTAGATTTGATATTGATGCACTTCCTGTTCATGAGGAGGAGTCCTCTAACCACTTCCCAACTGCAAATAATTTTAGATCTACTAACACCGATGTTATGCACGCTTGTGGTCATGATGGTCATGGTGCAATAGGTTTAGGGGTAGCAAAGGTATTATCCCAGATTAAATCCAGCCTAAAGGGCAAGGTTAAGCTAATATTCCAGCCTTCTGAGGAAGGTGTTAGAGGTGCTAAGTCCATTGTTACCAAAGGCCATCTTGATGATGTGGATTATGTTTTAGGGGCACATATTATGGGTGATGATGACAACTCACAAATAGGTGTGTGCAGTGGTACAGGTGGCATGGCAACTACTAAAATGGATGTATTTATTAAAGGTAAAGCCTCCCATGCTGGTGCTAGCCCACAGGAAGGTAATAATGCAATGCTTGCCATAGCCACAGCTGTTTTAAATATTCACAGTATACCTAGGTTTGGTACTACTGCAACACAGGTTAATGTTGGCAAAATCACTGCTGGGAAAAGTCGCAATGTTATCTGTGACTATGGTAAAATCGAGCTAGAGTGTAGAGGTCAGACTATAGAAGCTAATGAGTATATGGAAAACTATGTTAAAAGAGCTATTCAAGGTGCCTGTGATATCCACAGTTGTAGTTATAATATTAAACTTATGGGTAGTGCCATACCTATGGAAAATTCTGATGGGTTAAATAGCATAATTGCAGATGTTACCAGTAATGATTTAGGACTTATAGTAAAGTGCGAAGACAGCCTTATAGGTGGTAGCGAGGACTTTTCATATATGTCTAATAAGGTTATGTCCCAAGGGGGACAGGCTTCTTATTTCTTAATAAAATCCAAAGTAAAGGCAGCTAATCACAATGATAGCTTTGATTTTACTGAGGACTGTTTAGCTATAGGGGTGATTGCATTTGCTGGGGTTACCTACAATCTTCTTAAAAATAATTTACTTAAGACGATTATATAAATTTATTAGCTGTGTTTCTAATGTAATTACAGCTGTAGACTCAGAAAGGATTTACTATGACTACATCAGCTAGACTACTAGAAGCTACAAAGGAAATTTGGGATAGCTACTATAGCCATCCTTTTATACAGGGTATCAAAGATGGCACCCTTGAGAAAGAAAAATTCAGCTATTATATGGTACAGGATTATCTATATCTTTTTCAGTATTCTAAGGTATTTGCTGCCGGTATACTAAAAACTAACGATGAAGATATAATAGCTTACTGTTCAAAAATGATATACTATATCTTTAATGGTGAGATGGAAGTCCATCGTGGCTACCTTAAAGAGCTGGGTATCTCTAAAGAAGATATCGAAAATGCCCAGCCTGAACTAGATAATCAGTCCTACACTAGCTATATGTTAGAGGTAGGGTTAAATGGTGGCATTAAAGAGGTGCTAGTGGCTGTATTTGCCTGTGCTGTAAGCTATGCTTATATTGGTAAACACATTAAGGAAAATGGCGGAGATATAGACCATCCTTTCTACGGACACTGGATAAAATCCTATTCCTCAGATGAATACTCCAGTGGTAATCTAGCACTAATAGATATGATTGATAAAGCCTGTGATGGCATGACCGAGAAAGAATACAAATCCCTTGAAAAGATTATGATTAACTGTAGTAAATACGAGTATCTATTCTGGGATTTTTCCTACCGAGCTGGCAGATAAGTTTATATTGGGTGACAGTAGCCGAACACACGCTGGTTTTAACAGCATAATTTTCACTAATACTGCTTTAAAACCTTTGATAATACATAAAGTATTATCTACAGGCTTTTCATTGTCTTAGCAAAAATTATCTCTGGTAAAACTGCATGGCACCCAAAACTATGCAGTTTTGTGCAGTTTGGCATCTGAATGACGAAGCCCTGCTTGCCGCAAGGCGAGAAATGAAGGTGACAAAATGCCAAAAAGGCCTGTTTTGGGCAGTGCGGGTTCGACTACTGTCACCCTTTGGTAAAAAATTAAGGTGTATCCCCTCGCTAATAACCACGAGGGGATACACCTTATTATAATTTTACCTATATATTTACTATGTTCAAGGTTTTTTACTATTTAGAAAAAGATAGTGCTAGAAGATTATCCGTTGTTTTAAAGAAACCATTATTTGTTGCCTTTAATTTATTAAATATTTCTTCTACCTTACTATCTGCTAGTATCTCAACCTTAGAGGAGAATGTGTTTTCCACACCATCAAAGAAGTTGCAGATACCACCATTTTTTATATAATCTACCTTGTTAGATGTGGCACTTGTTAAAGTGTAATAAACTCCATCCTCTACAATAACATTGAATATTACTTCTCTGTCGGTATATTCCATAAGTAGTTTACGGCTGTGTTCAAATCTTTCTTTGCCAGTCATGCTGAATTTTGCAAATGTTGGGTTGTAGTTTTCGTCTAGGTCGAAAATTTCGTTGCCACTAAAGTAAACCTTACCACTTACTAGCTCTAACTGGAAGAATTTCGCTCCGTGATTTAACATCTTTGTATATGTTTTGTCCCCTTTAACAGCTTCAATTAAAAACTCATCATCTGTTGACATCTCTTTGCAGATATAGTTACCATAAACTCTCTTAGTGGATTTAAGTCCCACTCCGCCCTGCTGGAATATTAGTCCGGAAACTTCATCGCCGTCTTTTATTTCATTTAACAGTCTGGAAACTGGTACTAGTAGCATTATATGCTTGCCATTAACATACTTGTAATTAGCTTTCTCAATTATTGGGAAGTTTGTACCACTTGTTTTTGCTATCTCTATGGTTGTTTCCTCTTGGCAAAAATCAAGTATAACTTCTTTCATCTGGGATATAGGTAGTCTTGTTTTCATTGCATTTACTGGTTTCATATGTAAACTTCCTTTCAAATTTTAATTAATTATTTGTATAACTTAGTAGTGCTAAGTTAGATTTATCTAACCCAATATACCACCAATGATTAGCTTTGTCAATAGGATAATTTTATTATGGATTATAAATGGTATAAAGTTATTGACACCTTATGTTTACAATGTTATACTGGTATCAATAAATTGACACCAGTATGATTTTAATATTAAAGGATGGATAAATATGGATAGAGAACTATTAATGAAATTTTTCCAAGTATCAGATTTTGTTACCAAAGAAATCAAAGAACAAAGAAGATCTGATAAAGGAGATCCCTACAAGAAAGATGAACATCATCACAGTAACAAGGATAAAAATCATCATGAAGATGATCACAAACATAGTCATAAGCATAGGGATAAATTATCTTTAACAGCAAAGAACACCTTGAGAATTTTACTAACTGAGGACAATATTAATCAGCGTACAATATCAAAAAAGCTAAATGTTACAGCCCAAGCCATGTCAGAAACTATAAAAAAACTAGTAGACCGTGGCTATGTTGTTAAGACTAATAATAAGACTAATAATGAGAATATTATTACCTTAACTCTAGAGGGCAGAGAAAAAGCAGTATTCATAGACAGCCTTCTTAACAAGGTAAGCGAGAATGTTTTTTCCATGCTTACTGATGAAGAGAAATCAAACTTAGTAGCTATTCTTGATAAAATTTATATGGAGGATAGTGATGAATCTAATTAACAAATATTTCCTAATGCAAAAATGTAGACTAGTTTTAATGGTTTTACTTAAAGCTACAGCTGCTTCTGTGGGGCTTTTTATACCTTGGGCATTTGCTCATATAGTTGAGAATATAATCCCCCTAAATTCCCAAAGTGAGCTTATTAAATGGTCTATTTACATGATACTATTTGCCTGTCTAAATCTTCTTTCTAATCTTTTAGTTTTTCATGTAAATGCAAAGTTTACAGCAAAACTTTCTAAGGATATGAGAAAAGATGTTTTTGAAAAAGCCTGTAGTTTAGACTGTGATAATGTAGATCAGATAGGAGTTTCCTCTCTTACCTCAAGACTTACCAGTGATATTTCTAGTATACAAACCTTTGCTGGAAAGCTATGGACTAAGGGTATTGCTACCGTTACAACATTTTTAGGTAGCATTCTTACAGCCAGTGTACTAGATTTAAAACTGGCAGTTATTATGTTTGTATGTGTGCCTTTTATAGCTATTACAGTATACTTTACCATGACTATAGCAACTAGAAGATTTAGCCTAACAAGAAAAGCTACTGACAATCTTGTTAAGTCTATTAGAGAAAATGTAATGGGTATTAGAGTTATTAAAGCGCTATCAAAATTTGACTATGAATCAGAGAAGTTTTCTGGTATTAACCAAGACCTTAAAGAGAAAAACATTAATGCAACTATAGTAGATGCTATCGGTTCTCCTACTATGAAGCTTATCATTAATGTAGGTATGGTTGCTACTCTAATCTTAGGTGCATATTATGTAAATTCTGGTCAAAGTGAACTGCCATCTCTTATTGCATTTATGAGTTATTTTACTATGGTTTTAAGCTCCCTTGTAGGCATTGGACAGATATTTACCATGTACTCTAAAGCTGGTGCTGCTGCTATCAGAATTTCTGAAGTTTTACAGGTGGAAAATCATAGCTTTACCAGTGACACTAAGGATATAAATCCCAATATAGCTATTCAGTTTAAGAATGTGTCCTTCTCCTATAGCAATAGTGGCAAGATTTTAAACAATATTTCTTTCTCGGTAAACAAGGGAGAAACGCTGGGTATTATCGGTAGTACAGGATCTGGTAAATCCACATTAATTAACCTACTTCTAAGATTATATGAGCCAACTTCTGGTGAAATTTTCATCGGTGGTAAGCCAATTAACAGCTATAGCTCCAATGACCTTTATGATATGTTTGGTGTTGTTTTCCAGTCCGATGTAATCTTCTCAGAAACAGTAAGTGAGAATATTGGCTTTGGTAGAGATATACCAGAGACAGCTATCAAAAAAGCTGCCCAGTCCTCTCAAGCTGAGAATTTCATCACTAATTTAAAGGATAATTATAATTCTCTAATCAATATTAGAGGTCAAAACATCAGCGGTGGTGAGAAACAGCGTCTGCTTATCTCCAGAGCACTAGCAGCAAACCCAGACATCTTAATACTTGATGATAGTACAAGTGCATTAGACTATAAGACCGACTGTAACCTTCGTCAGTCCCTTGCTAATGATCTAAATGGTTCTACTAAGGTTTTGGTTTCTAGCCGAGTGGCTTCTATTATGAATGCCAATCAGATTATCGTACTGGAAAATGGTGCTATTGCAGCTTCAGGAGTCCATGATCAGTTAATTGATAACTGCGAAATATACAGAGAAATCAGCCTATTACAATTAGGTGATAGTAAACTTTACGCATAAGGAGGTGCTATATTGAAAGGAAAATTAGGTGGGCAGATGCCCTTTAAAAATCGAAGTGGCAAGGAAAATGCTCGTACTCTTAGAAAACTTTATTCCTATGTTAGCCAGTATAAACTGTTTTTACTTGGAGCTGTAGCTCTAACAATTCTATCTAATCTAGGTACTCTAGTAGCACCTAAACTTATCGAAAACTGTATTGCTATAATAGAATCAGGCGCTGCAAGCAGTGATTTTAGTACCCTTGTAAATTTTGGTATTATTATGATTATCTTCTATATAGCAACCTATCTGCTAAGTATCCTACTATCCTACACCATGATGAAATTCGGTCAAAGTGTTGGGTTTATACTTAGAAAAACTGCCTTTGGAAAATTAGACAGATTACCAGTTGCATATTTTGACACCCACCAAACAGGTGATATTATCAGTAGATTTACCTATGATATTGACTTAATTTCATCTAGTATTGGAGGGACATTCGTAAGTTTTGCAACTAGCCTTATTACCCTTATAGGCTCACTAATAATGATGTTAACCCTTAATATGACACTAATGACTAGTTTCTTTATAACAATTCCTCTGTCATTATTATTAGGTGTAGTATGGGCAAAGAGAGTTCGTAAGTTCAATGGCGAAAAATCCAAAAAAACTGGGGAACTTAATGGCTTTGTAGAGGATAAAATAACTGGTCATAAAACTATAAAGGTTTATTCTCAGGAAAAAAATATTATTAAGAAATTCGATGTTAAAAATAATCAGTGGGCTAAAGCTCAGTATGATGCTGAATTTAAAGGCTCAGGGATACTTCGTGGTGGACTGCAGTTTGTAAGCCAGCTAACAACAGCATTTCTTTATATTCACAGTATTTTCCTACTGGTAGCAGGCAGTATTACTCTAGCTGAAATCACCAGCTTTATACTATATGCCAAGATGTTTACCAGCATAGTAAATGAGCTTTCTGTTATCTATGGTGATCTTCAAACAGCATTAGCAATTGCTGATAGAGTTTTTGACTTTATTGATGAGCCAGAGGAAAAGGCAGATGATAAAGATGCTGTAGTGCTTACTAATCCAACTGGCGATGTAGATATTAAAAATGTAAGTTTCCAGTATAATTCTCATAGAAAAATCCTTAATAATATTAATATTAAGGCAAAATCCAATCAAGTAATTGCTATTGTAGGTCATACAGGTGCTGGTAAAACCACCCTTATAAATCTACTTATGAAATTCTACCATGTCAATGATGGAGGCATATACTTTGATGGGGTAAATATTGAGCATCTTACTAAAAAAAGCCTGCGTTCTGCTTGCGCAATGGTTTTACAGGATACATGGTTATTTAGTGGTAGTATATTTGATAATATTGCCTATGGTAAGGAAGGTGCTACCTTAGAAGATGTTATAGAAGTTGCAAAGGCAGTATCCATTCACGATTATATTAGCCAGCTTCCACAGGGATATGATACTGTTATTACCGAAAACTCCTCTAATATCTCCCAAGGGCAGAAACAGCTTATTACAATAGCTCGTGCCATGCTCCTTGATGCTAAAATCCTAATCCTAGATGAAGCAACCTCAAATGTTGATACCCTTACCGAGATAAAGGTACAAAACTCCATGAAAAAACTAATGGAAAACAAAACCTCTTTTGTAATTGCTCATCGTCTATCCACTGTTAAAAATGCAGATACCATACTGCTTTTTGACAAGGGAGAAATTGTAGAAAGTGGTAGCCATGATGAACTACTTGCTTTAGATAAGAAGTACGCTAAGCTGTATAATTCCCAGTTTGATGTGGTGTCAGCTTAGTATATCTACAGTAATTAGTTGGAAGTATTATTGCTTTTGTGCTATACTTTTCTAAAGACTATGAATAATGTGAGGAGTTAGAAATGAGTTACGATTTAAATTTTTGGAAATATAAGAAAGATGTATATCTTGATAATCACCAAGTATATATTAATGCTTGCTGTGAAGGAAAGCAGATAGACGGATTAGAACAAATCTCCATTGAAGAAGTAATGAATAAATTAAGAAGTGTATTTACCCAATGGCAAGATGGAGAAAATTGTTTTTCAAAAGATGGACATTGAGCCTTTGAAATTTTCACTACCTCACAGATTGTCAGATTTGATTGTTATGGCATGAATGGTGATGATATGAACTTATTAATAGATGTGATGCTTGAATTTGATTGCCCATTATACGACCCACAAGTATCTACTCGATATGATAAGTGATTATAAATCATTTTTATTATGACCACAACCCATACAAAACAAAAGCTACCAATATCATTTTAGTTCTATAGCAAATGTTGGGGTACTGTCCCTCGCCGTCAGCGAGGGACAGTACCCCAACAGAATTTTACCCAACAATTACTATAGAGCCTCATTTTTTTGATATTGGTAGCCTTTTATTATGTAAACTTAAATTTTATCCTGTAGTAACTTCGCCTTAAGTATGGCTATAACTGTTTTGCTGTCTTTAATCTCCCCAGATAGGCACATTTCACATGCCTTATCAAGGTGGATTTTTACAGGTGTTAGAAATTCATCGCTATCTAGCTGTGTTTCTCCACTGGTTAAGCCTTTTGCTAGATACAGATGTATAACCTCATCACTGTAGCCCACTGTAGGATATACCTGCCCTAGTGAAAGATACTCTCTAGCAGTAAAACCTGTTTCCTCAGTAAGCTCCCTTTTAGCTGTGGAAAATGGCTCCTCGCCAATCTCCAGTTTACCTGCTGGTATCTCTAGTATCTCCTTCTCAAATGGTGCTCTAAACTGCCTTACTAGATATATATAACCCTCATCATCAATAGGCAGTATAGCTGATCCACCTCGGTGCTGTACCAATTCTCTATTACCTATATTACCATTTTCTAGCTGTACTTTACGTTCAAGAACGGTAAAAACTTTACCACTAAATCTTATGTCTTCCCCTAGATTTTTCTCTGTATGCAAACTAAAATCTCCTTATCATTAGAGCTTAGAGTGATAGTAGTCCGAAACTACCCTAACTCTAAGCTCATATTTTAAATAATTTACTAGGATTTACCTAGAATATATGTGGACATCTCCACTGAGGCAATAGCACCATCACTGGCAGCTGTTACTATCTGTCGTAGGGATTTTGTTCTGGTATCCCCAGCTACAAATACACCTTCTACATTAGTGTGGCAGTTTTCTCCTGCTACTATATACCCTGTTTTATCAAGGGTTATCTCCTCTGCAAAAACCTGATTTTCTGGCACTAGTCCCACTGCAATAAATATACCAGCGATATCTAGCTCCCTAGTCTGATTGTCCAGTTTATTTTCTACTGTAACCCCAGACACAGAGTTTTCTCCTGTTATGGCTTTTACTGTGCTGTTGTAGATAATCTCAATCTTAGGATTTTTTACAACTGCATCTATTAATATATGACTAGCTCTAAAGGCATCACGACGATGGATTAGATAAACCTTCTCACAGTTATTAGCTAAGAATAATGCATCTTCTAATGCTGTATTACCCCCACCTACAATTGCTGTAACCTTATCTTTGTAAAAAGCTCCGTCACAGGTTGCACAGTAGGAAACACCTCTACCTTTTAGACGCTCCTCACCTTCACACTCTAGCATACGGCGCTTAGCACCATTTGCTATTATTACTGTGGTAGCATCATATTGATTTTTTGCTGTGTATACCTTTTTTACCCTACCTTGTAACTCAACCTTAACAATCTTCTCGTATAAAATCTCTACACCAAAGGATAGGGCTTGGTCATAGATATTCATAGCAAACTCAACACCTGATATCTTCTTAATAGCTGGATAGTTCTCTACCTCTGGAGTGCTGGAAACCTGTCCACCATGGATAAGCTCCTCAAAAACCTGTACTGTATGTCCTGCTCTAGCAGCATATATAGCTGCTGTTAGTCCTGCTGGCCCAGCTCCTATAATAATACAATCTTTCATTTTTATGACCATCCTTTCTTGATGTTTTGTGAGGGTTGCCACAGATATATTTAAGTGGCAACTTTCGCTAATACTTCACAGCGAAAAGCACAAAACTCGGAGTTTGAAAATTTATTTTCAAACTTGCAATCCTTTCTATCTAGGTATCTACCTATTTTTCAAATGGTTTATATATATTCATAATGGCAACAGCGCATTTGATACCATCTAATGCACCACTCATTATGCCACCAGCATATCCGGCACCTTCCCCTGCTGGGTAAAGCCCTTTAGCATTTGTGCTTTGTAGGCTTTCGTCTCTAGGTATTCTCACCGGTGAGGAAGTTCTTGTTTCCACCCCTGTAAGGATACAGTCTTCATCAGCAAAACCATTTAGATTTCTCTGGAATTTATTTAGTCCTACCTTCATCATGTCCACTATATCTTTTGGGAATATTTTATTAAAATCTCCATCGTAACCACCAATACTATAGGTAGGGGTAATTCTTCCCTTGGTAACCCCTGGTTTGCCTTTTAAGAAATTCCCTACAGACTGCATAGGCGCTTTATATGGATAGTTTGGATTAAAGGCAAGTTTCTCCAATTTTCTCTGAAACTTAATACCGTCGTCCCACTGAGTACCAAAATCTTTCTGATCTACCGATACAGCCAGTGCACAGTTGCTATTAGCTCCATCTCTTGCATGGTAGCTCATGCCATTTACCACCACTGTATTCTCCTCAGAGGCTGATGGTACTACCACACCACCTGGACACATACAGAATGTATATACGCATTTTTCCCCTTGACGATGGGATAGCTGATATTCACCTATAGGTAGCAGTGGGCTTTCTGCCATCTCTCCGTATAGGCCTTTATTAATAGAGCTTTGTAGCTGTTCAATTCTTACACCTACTGAAAATGGCTTAGAGGTCATATTTACCCCAGATTCATTTAACATATAAAATGTATCTCTGGCACTATGTCCTATAGCTAGTATCACTACTTCAACCGGTTGCCAGCTATCAGCAAATTTAATAGAAGTTACCTTGCCATCTTCTATTTTAATATCCTCTAGCTGGGTGTCAAATACCACCTTGCCACCTAAAGAGATAATCTCCTGTCTTATAGAAGCTACTACCCCTCGAAGTTTATCGGTACCTATATGTGGTTTCCCTTTGTGTAGTATTTCCTCTGGTGCACCGTGTTTTACCAGTTCCTGTAGTACAAAACTATTGTGGACATCTTTTACTCTGGTAGTCAGTTTACCATCAGAAAATGTTCCTGCGCCACCTTCACCAAACTGTACATTGCTTTTTGTATCTAGCATGCCCTTTTTCCAAAAGCCCTCCACTGCCTTAACACGATCAGCCATAGCTGCTCCACGCTCAATTACAATTGGATTATACCCTTGTTTTGCTAGGGTTAAGGCTGCAAATATCCCACAAGGGCCAAATCCTACCACCACTGGTGGGTGGCTCATCGGCTTATCACCTAGTTTAAACTCTGGTGTAAGATCCTCTAGATATCTGATATTATTGTCCCCTAAAGATTCTACTAAAACTTTCTCATCACCTTCTATAGAAGCTACTAGAGAGTAAACTAGTTTCATGTCCTGTTTCTTTCTAGCATCTAGGGAAACCTTACTAACCTCTATGGATTTTACCTGACTACTGGATAATCCCAGCAGTTTAAGGCCTTTTTCTATTGCTATTTGGGCAGAGTCCTCCACCGATGTTTTAATGTTATTAATTAATATTGACATTTTATTTTTCCTCTATGGTCACTATTGCTTGGTAGTTGCCATTAGCCCATACCAAACCCTTATTTGGAGCTGTAATACTTACAGGCACCTGTATCTGTCCTACACTTAAATTACTTCCTGATATATTTACCTCTGCTACAATATCAGAGGAAGTCAAGGAGTCTAGCAGTTCCTGATCACCTACCATAGTAACATTAGGTAGGCTTTTTGTTGTTACTGTTATATCATAATTTGCTGGCTGATTAACCACTACTAAATTGTCCACATCAAAATCTTTAGTAGTTAAATCATCCATTGTAAATTCCACTAATACTGTCTGGATATTCTCAATATTGACAAAATCTGATGGCAGTGATATATCATATGCAAAGGTGCTAGTAGGTAGTAGATTTTTCATATCTACATAACCTAGATTAATCTCTGAATAATCATCTATTCTATCAGCTGGCCCAGCTAGTAGGATAGTTTCATTAGATATATTATATCTTAGCTCATGTTCCGGGAAGGAGCTTGGAAGATTTAAGAAACTTATGGAAAGTGGTATTTCCTGTATTTTCAGCACTGGTAGGGTTATATCAACTACAGAATAATCTGTACTTAGATGGCTGTTATCAATAACATTTCCATCTCTATCCCTGATCTCAATACTGCCTTGGAAAGATCCTGTTGTGGTTAATGTTCTCTCTACATCTAATACTGCTACAACTTCCCATACCTTCTCAAGATCTACCTCTGGCCCTGTTACTGTTATCTCACCTGGAATAATAATTTCTTCCTGTAGATAATATCCATCTGGTATCTCTATACCTGGGGACTCTATAGTAACTGGGAAACTCTTAGAGTCTAGTCGGTCAAATTTAAGCTCTATAGTGCTAGGCTCAATATCTAAAACCTGAAATCCTAACCCATTAACATCTTCAGCCACTAGGTTTATCTCATAAACCCCTGGGGCTGTAACACTGCTTAAATCTGCACTTATCTTAATTGCGCTATTGGTAAGATTACCAATTACAGCTCTGGCACCTTCTATCTCAACATTTGCATACTGTTGTTCTTCTTCAATAACATTTAGACCTAGTTTTACCAGTTGACTATACTCACTATCCACTGATATAGGTATATTCCTTTGCAAAACAGTGGAGTTTGGATCTAGCTCACTAGTTGCAATAACCCACAGCATAAATGCCAATACAAAGGATATAATAAAAACTATTCCATTGTCATCAAATACTGATTTTTTTCTTTCCAATTAATATCTCCCCTATCTGCCCTTAGATATACTCTTAACATATTTCAGTATACTAATCTGCTGTTTTTCTTCTATTTGGTCGGTTATTAATTCTTTAACTAATATTGATTTTAGCTTATCCAGTGGTATACCTCGCTCTAGATGATTACCTTTTGCTAAGGTAACCTTACCTGTTTCTTCGGAAACTACCACTACAAGGGCATCTGAGCTTTCACTCATTCCCAGTGCCGCACGATGTCTTGTTCCATACTGCTTACTAATCTGGTAGTTCTCAGACAGTGGAAGAAAGCACCCAGCAGCCACTATTCTACCATCTCTAATAATCACTGCACCGTCATGTAGTGGAGAGTTGTGGAAGAATATATTATTTATAAGACTACTGCTTATCAGTGCATCTATCTTTGTTCCTGTAATTGTTATTTCTGATAGCATTGATTCTTTTTCAAATACCATTAGGGCGCCAGTCTTGTCCTTAGATAAAATTTCACAAGCCTCGCAAACCTCCTGTATGCCTTGTTTAACCCTTTGTATGCTTTCTTCTTTTGTAGTTGCAGAAGTAACCGAAAAGAATGTATGAACCCTTGTTCTACCCATGCTTTCTAGAGCACGACGGATTTCTGGTTGGAATATAATTAACAGTGCAATAGCACCTACCTGTACCACATTGGCAAGGATAAAGGAAATTGCATTAAACTGTAGTATATCTGCAAAAATATAAACAACAATAAGCACTACTATACCACTTAAAAGTTGTAGTGCTCTGCTGTCTCTTATAAATTTAATTAGATGATAAAGAATTAATGTTACCAGTCCTATATCTATAAAATCCTTTATCTGTACCGAGCCAATTAACCCGCTTACCTCTAAAACTATATCGTTAAACATCTATAAAATCATGCCTTTCTGTCAGCTGAAATTCTATTTTTTTACAATTGTGCAGTGTAAATTGAATTTTTAAATTTACTATATATTATTTTAACATAGATTGTTAGATTTTTATAGGGTATTTATGATTTTTTTTAAATTTTCTAAAAGAAAATTTATCTGTCCCTTATTATTAAATGGCGATAGGCTAATTCTCACTGTTCCCTGCGCAAATGTGCCTAATTTTTCGTGGCATAAAGGTGCACAGTGCAGTCCACATCTAGTGGCTATACCTATGGCATTTAGCCTCTCTCCTATTATCTCTGAGCTAATATTACCTATATTAAAACTAATTACTGGTAGCCAGTTTTCTACAGCTGGATTTGGGCTGTAGATTATTATATTACCTATTTTAGATAGGTTATCATATAAATACTTGCCTAGACTATGTTCTTTATTATAAAGAGCCTCTCTACTCTGCGTATTTATAAAATCTATTCCTGCCCCAAGGCTTATTATGCCGAGTGTATTAGCTGTGCCACTTTCCAGTTTATCAGGCATAAAATCAGGCTGAATAAAATCTGTAGATACACTGCCTGTTCCCCCAGTAAAAACTGCATCTAGGTGGCTATGGCCTTTAGCTATTAGCACCCCTGTTCCAGTAGTGGCAAAAAGTCCCTTATGGGCAGCTATAGTTAGAAAATCTATATTATCCCTTACTACATCTATATCTAAAACCCCAGCTGTTTGTGCCCCATCAACCATAAAGAGGATACCTTTTTCTTTACACAATCTGCCAATTTTATTAACAGGTAGCACCTGTCCTGTTACATTAGACCCATGTATCATAATAATTAGCTTGGTATTAGCTCTTATCAGGTTGGAGATACTATCTATAGTTTTATTATTGTCTTCATATGTAGTGGCTATGCTATAGGTAATTATCCCCTTACTTGCTAATCGGTGAATAGGTCGCAGTACCGAGTTATGCTCCATATCAGAAATAATTACATGATCACCTTCTTTTAAAAGTCCAGCTATTACAATATTATTGCTGTGGGTACAGTTAAGGGTAAAAACCACCTCACTGGCTTCACAACCAAAAAACTCCCCTAGCTTCTCCCTAGTGTGAAAAACTTGACTAGCAGTTGCCATAGCCATATTGTGGCCACCTCTACCTGGGTTAGCGCCGTATTTATTAAAATATCCCGATACTGCTTTTCTCACTGCTAAAGGTTTAGGATAGCTTGTTGCACCATTGTCAAAATAAATCATATTCTCCGCCCTTCCTTAATTAGTGTTAATTACAAGGTGAATTATTCCATTTATATTTATAAATCCTCTTCTTTAATACCTCAAAGAAATAGCGCCAATTACAAAAATAAAAACCCCAAAGTGATGGGATTTTTATCTCCTTATTACATGGCTACTTCATTATGCCAGCAACCTTGATTTTATTAGCTGTTAATATCTTTACTGCTTCATCAATCCTATTACTAGAAACTTTAATCCCATATCCACAACCATATCTGGCGATAGCATCTGTATTTCTAATTATAAAACATTTTATCCCCTTACGCTCTAGTAATTTCTGTCCACTCATGGCATGGGTAATTGACTTAACCATGATATTTTGACTGTTCATCCCTGCCACCTCTTTTATATAATATTTAGCTTTTCTATATATTATATGCAGTAGATGTGATTTTGTTATTGATTTTACGCAAAAAAAGGCCCCGACATAAGTCGAGGCTTGTTTTTTTGATATTCCGATACTATGTAGTATCTTGTGGAATTAATCCCACTATACCTAGATTAGATAGAATAATCTCTTATTCTTCTCTCATCTTAGCGAAACACTCGCTGCAGTATACTGGACGATCTTCGTGTGGCTTAAATGGAACTTTAGCGTCCTTGCCGCACTCAGCACAAGAAGCTGTGAATAGCTCTCTTTCTGTTCTGGAGCTGTTCTTTCTTGTGTCTCTGCATGGTTTGCATCTCTGTGGCTCGTTTGTAAAGCCTTTTTCGTTGTAGAATTCCTGCTCACCAGCTGTGAACACGAAATCAGAACCACACTCTTTGCATTTTAGATTTCTGTCTGCGTACATTTTACTTACCTCGCTTGATGGTTTAAATTTACCCGTGATAACCGACATTCTACATAATAGCATATGCTAATTACAATCAAAGTGGAAACGCTGGGCATATACTGAAAAGCCGTCTGGCTTAACATGCTAAGGAATTTCTAAGCTTTTTCTTTACCCGTTGTAAGGTGTTATCAATAGATTTTGTACTGCGACTTAAGGCAGTTGCAATCTCCTTATAACTATAACCCTCTAGGTATAAAAATAGAGCTTCCTTCTCGGCGCCAGTTAAAAGATCCTCTATTAACTGTTGCCTGTGATTGTGATCCTCCTGTCTGATAAACAGCTCCTGAGGATCTTTGCTAGCTTGGCTACCATAGTCAAGCCTGTCGGTGAGTAAATCATCATCTAGCGACATTGGCTGTTGAATATGTTTCTTTGCAGGATTTTTGCTAGTTCTAAGTGAAGTGATAATTCTATTAGTTATACAGGCTATGGCATAGGGCTTAAACAAAGAGCCTCGTGAGTCATCAAATGTTCTCACTGCCCCAAATAGCCCGATTAAACCTTCCTGCACTATGTCTTCATAGTCCTTAGTCCGTCCTGAAATAAGCTTTGCTTTATAGATTACAAATGGCATATAGCGCACAACTAACTCCGAGAGTAATATATCTGTATCGTATTGGTATGTTGCTATTAACATTTCGTCAGATAATTTATGCAAATTAGTATTCATAGTACCTCTTGGTAAATTTCATTCATAATCTATCTTGGTTTATTATACTTCCATATCCTAAATTTGTCAATACATCCTAAAGCTTTTTATGTAATTAATGCTTTAGATTGTATAAAAATACTAGTTTTTTAGATGATATTCCAATGTATTATGCAAATAATAGTATTTAATCCCTTTATTTGTCGATAAATGGTTACTATTTTTAGTATATTTTTAGTCAATTAGTTTAAAAACCTATTATTTTTATTAAAATATTTATAAAAAACACATTCTTACCTAGTTACATTAGTAACCCATTTACCACCTAAAATCCTATATGTACATAGCAGTGTTTTAAATATCTCATCACTTTTAATAGCTAGGTAAACCATAGGTACACTCCATCCTAGATGGAAAGCTCCAATATATCCCATAGGTATGCAGATTAGCCACATAAACACCACATCGCATATTAAAACGAATTTGGCGTCTCCTCCACCTCGTAAAACCCCCATCATATTAGTTATAGTAACCGACTGGAATACTGTAATTACCGATAACATAACCAGCAGTGTGGATATAAACTCAAGTGTACCTTCTTCAAGATTACTATAGAATACCAGCACAAAAGGACGAAGTATAAGTAGCATTAGCCCTGCCACCAGCCCTAAACCTAGACTAAGGAGCATAACAGTTCTTGCCATAGTCTGTACCTTTTCCACATCTCCCTCTCCGATTTTATTGCCTATAACTGCTGCTGTGGCATGGGATACTCCAAATACACCTACCATTACCACCTGTGAGATTACTCCTACAATACTGTTAGCTGCAAGGAAGTCAGTGCTAAGTCTACCTACTATAATTGTAAGCATAGAAGCTCCTACCGACCAAAGAAGCTCATTTAGTATAATGGGCAGTACATTTTTAATAAAATCCTTACCTAAAACTTTATCATATCCTAAAAAGTCCTTAAACTTATACTCTAAGCTCTTATCCTTAAAGAAAGTATATCCTATAACTATAAAAAACTCGATAATCCTAGCTATTAATGTTGCCAGGGCTGCCCCTTTAATAGCAAGGGCAGGCGCTCCTAAATTCCCAAATATAAGCACCCAGTTTAAAAACACATTGGTTATAAGGGTTATGGCTGACACCACCACCGATATTTTCACCGTACCTACCGAACGAAACATCATCATAGTACAACTAGATAACCCGTAGAATATATAGGAAAAACAGACTATGGTTAGATATTTTTTCCCTTCTGCTATAACTGCTGGGTCATTTGTAAATACTGATAACACAAGCTCTGGCAGAAATAGTGCCAGCCCTGTGGTTATAAGAGCTAGTATGATAGTTGCTTTTTGAGCGATGGAGAATACTTTTTTTACTGTTTCCCTATCCCCTTTACCCCAATACTGAGCTGACAGCACATTGGAGCCACTGGCTATACCAAATATCATTACACCCATTATAAAATAATACTGATTGGACACCGAGCTGGCTGCTAGGGATATATCCCCTATTCTACCTATCATTACTGTATCCATTAGATTTACCCCGTGGCTAATAATATTCTGCATTGCCACCGGTAGTGCTATTAAAAGTAAACTCCGATAAAATCCTTTATCCTTAACTATCCAATTCATAATTTATGTCCATACCTTTTCTGTTGTTCAGTTGTTTTTCTTAATTTTTTACATGGTGCTCCAGTATTTCCTGTCTAGGTTTCGGTACTGAATAGCCTCGGTTATATGGGCAACCTCTACTATCTCACTATTCTCTAAATCAGCTATTGTTCGTGCTACTTTAAGTATTCTGTCATATCCTCTAGCAGACATACCCATCTTGTCAAAGGCTATTCCCAGTATCTTCTTTGCCTCCTCTGTCATAGGTACATACTCTGATAGTTTACCTGAGGGTATACGGCTATTACATGTAATATCACTATCTGCAAATCGCTTGTCCTGTATCTCCCTAGCTGCTAATACTCTTTTAAGTATATCCTTAGAGCTTTCTTCTTTGGTAGTGTCTGATAAAGCATTATAATCTACTGGGGCAACCTCTATATGTATATCCAGTCTGTCAAGCAGTGGCCCACTGACTTTATTTAAATACCTTGACACTGCACCTTTAGGGCAGATACAATCCTTTACAGGATGTCCAAAAAATCCACAGGGACAGGGGTTCATTGCAGCTACCATCATCACCGAAGCTGGATAGGTATATCTGCCATTTGCCCTAGATATAGTTACCTTGCCATCTTCCATTGGCTGTCTTAGTACCTCCATAGTAATCCTAGAAAACTCCGGTAACTCGTCTAAAAACAGCACCCCATTATGAGCAAGGGACAACTCCCCTGGCTTTGGTATACTGCCTCCACCAGACAGCCCTGCTGAGGATACTGTATGATGTGGTGAACGAAATGGTCTAGTGGTAAGTAGTCCTTGTCCACTTTCTAACAGTCCTGATATTGAGTGGATTTTTGTAGTTTGAATAGCCTCTTTATAACTAAGTGGTGGTAGTATGGAGGGCAGTCTTTTTGCCAGCATACTCTTCCCTGTTCCTGGTGGGCCGATAAGCAGCATATTATGACCACCGGCTGCAGCTATTTCCATAGCACGCTTTGCCTGATGCTGTCCCTTAACATCACTCATATCTGGTATATTTTCCTCTGCTCTTTCTTCTATCTTACAGTTAGCCGCTAAAGGAAGCTCTCCCACTCCTCCTAAAAACTCCACTAATTCTATAATATTTCTAACTCCATATACCTCTATATCCTCTACTATTCTGCCTTCTGCTATATTATCTATAGGCACAAAAGCTTTGGTAATCCCCAGTGTTTTGCACTCTAATAACATAGGCATTATCCCTGTAACAGGACGCAGTTCTCCGTTTAATGATAATTCTCCTAGAAAGGCTGTTTTCCCGTAGTCGCCTTTTATGATTTCCTGTACCTTAAGTAGACCTACCAAAATTGGCAGGTCGTAGAATGTGCTTGCTTTCTTTGTGCCTGCTGGGGCAAGATTAACTACCACACGACCTTTTGGAAAGCTATAGCCACAATTTTTCATAGCTGAACGAATTCTATCTCTTGATTCCTTTACTGCAATATCTGCAAGACCAACTATCTCAAAGGCTGGTGACGCTTTGGACACATCAACCTCTACATTTACCATATATGGGTTAATTCCCAATAAACCAAGACTTGCCACTGTGCAAAACATAAGCCAAATCCCCTTTATGTAGTTTTTATAATTAACTATTTCTTCGGTTGCTATCTAAATAATATAAGCTATCATAGAATAAAATATAATATATGATTGTAAATAAACTATAATTTCCACAAAATTACGTTTTCATTACCATTGTAACAGAGTTTATATTAATATTCAAGGGCTTTAGAACACACCAAAAAGCCTACCTTTACCCTGTTCACCACAACAGAAATCCACTAATATTGTATCTTCTCCTATAAGCTTAATATCCTTCCAACCTATTACTATATCGTCGTATCTACCTAAAAGTCCACACCATCTTAGTCTGCCATATACCACTATGGCACATATTCTAGCAGTAGCTGTGTCCACCTCTACATCACAAACTGTCCCTAGACGCACCCCATTAGAAACACTAATAACATCTTTACACCTTAAATCCTGTACCCTACAATACATACAAATCTTCCTTTCCCTACATATCAGTTACCCTAACCTATTATATGATTGTTACAGTGTTTTGGTTATTATCTTTTAGGGTCTTACCTTGACTTTTTTTGTTAATGGGGATAATATTATATAAATAATCTCCACTTCGTTAGGATTATTTATAAGTGAATAGTTAAGAGTGA
>CAYJEQ010000036.1:0-25322 GCA_964369235.1 uncultured Oscillospiraceae bacterium
CAATGAAGAACTCAGTAAACGAATGTTAATCACTAATCTATCCCATGATATTCGCACCCCTCTTACCTCAATTAGTGGCTATATTGACCTAATACTTTCTAATACTAGTGAGGGCGAGGATATTAATACATATGCAAATACTGCTAAGAAAAACAGTTTACGACTAGAAAGGCTTATGGATGATCTATTTTTATACAGTAAACTTATTAGTGGAGATATTAAAACAACCTTAACAGAATACAGCATAAGTAAACTGCTACTGCAAACAATAGAGCTAAGAGATCAGGATATAATTGTAGATAGTCTTTCTACTGGAACTATCATCGTTGCTGATTTAAATAACTTTCAGCGAGTTATCTCTAATCTATTGGACAATGCAGAAAAGTATAAAACCCATGATACAGATATTATTATAAAAAACTACATTGAGGGCAATTTTACCTATGTAGAAATACAAAATCTAACCGATGATGATCTTACAGATAAAATCAGTTTACTAGCTAATCGCCTATATAAAGCTGATGAAAACAGAAAGGATAGCTCCTCAGGCCTTGGCTTATCCATAGTGGTAGAACTGCTAAAAACCTTTGACAGCACCTTAGAGCTACTATTTAGTAATGAAGTTTTCACTGCAAAAATCA
This sequence comes from uncultured Oscillospiraceae bacterium, assembly GCA_964369235.1. Classification (GTDB taxonomy): domain Bacteria; phylum Bacillota; class Clostridia; order Oscillospirales; family Ruminococcaceae; genus CAYJEQ01. The sequence continues at coordinate 642 of CAYJEQ010000036.1, forward strand.
AAATACCTATTAAAAGATAATATCTTTCAAAAGATAAAATCTTTTTTAAATCTTTCGAAATCCTTTTTGCTTTCTTATGTAAATGCTAAAAGGATTTTTTGTTATTGCTGATATAATTAAGCTATAGTAAAAAACACCAACATAAAAAGGAGATTTAAAATGGAAAACAAAAATTTAAACCAAGTAGGTCAAGTAAGAAACAATAATATACCTTCAATAGTGATATTAGCTGTATTATCTCTGCCACTGGCAATCCCTCTGTTCTTTGCTTTAGTAAGTGTAATATTTGCAGGTGGCGTAACCCTAATCACACTACTGGGAACAGGATTTATGCTACTGATAAAATCCTTTGGGTTTCTAGCTTCTTTGGAATTCATATTTTTTACTAAAGCATTTCTAGGTGGATTATCCCTTATAGCGATCTGCACTTTACCTATAGTTATAATCTTATTAGTAGTAAAGTTAGCTTTAAAAAACCGATAATCGGAGGAATTTAGTTTGAACAAGATTTCAAACAGCAAGAAAGGAAGAAGATTTATTATGAATAAAACATTTATTATTACAGCTCTTTTGGCTTTATCATCCCTAGCACTTACTGGTTGCACCCTAAGTAAACTAACTAACCCTAGCCCTATTACCACCCTATCAGTGGCTACAACAGCCTCTGACACTACCGAAACCCTCCTAACTCCATTTACTTCTATTGACATTGATGCCCTATCCCCCAATGTCAAAATTATCACTGGTGAGGATTATGCTATAGAATATAAATTGCACAATAGAGAGCATATTGATATTTTACAGGTAGAAGATGGTGTTCTAGTTTTTGACACAGGTTATGATTTTGAGTTCGATGTAGATTATGGTAACTTTTTTATTGAAATCACTGTGCCTGAGGATATTACTTTTGATAATATAGATGTTAAAACTATAGCTGGCAATATCTATACCGATGTAGAACATATAGAGAATACTTCATTAGTTGCCACCTCTGGAAAAATCACTGTAGAGAACTCCCATATTACTAATATTTACGCCAAAAGCACCAGTGAAGATATTAATATCAGTGGTGTATTACAGAATGTGGATATTTCCTCAGTAGCTGGTGATTGTCAGGTGACTTCTGATAAACTATCAGGTGATGTACAGACTGTTTCTGGTGATATATCTGTAAACACTACCGAAACTTTAATATCAGCAAGTAGCTTTGGTGAAATTAAATATTTTGGTGAAAACAAAGGATATCGCTATGAAAGCAGTAACCCCAATCTTAATCTTGTAAGTGTAAGTGGGAAGATTATAGTAAAATAATAATTTCTAGAAAATAAAGGTTTATCTCAAATGTTGTGGTACTATCTAGCTGTTTATCATAGAGAGTACCACAGAGAATTTTACCCTAACTACCGACAAATAGGCAAAAAAGTAGCACCTTTTAAAAAGGCGCTACTTTTCTTTTATGGGCTTAGTGGCAACCACCACTAATATTTAACTTATTAAGTTAATGGGAAGATGACTCTTCGCCTGTACACTCTTCACACTCACAGTCAAAATCAAACTCAAGATGCTCGTTGCAACCTGGGCAGTGAATTTCACCTTCGTCAAGCATGTCTTCATCTAAGCATACAATGTCACCGCATGTAGGGCATTTAACTTCGTAATATTCATCATCATCAAAGTCAAAATCATCATCTCCTAGATCGAAATCATCGTCGTCGAACTCATCATAAAAGTCCTCTTCTAAAGATTCTAGATCCTCGTCGATTAGGTCGATTTGCTCACAAACCTCTGCTAGTCCATCTTCAACATCTGCAATTGTGAACGCCATGTCCTCTAAAGTGTCGATAATTGCGCTTAGCAGTTGACCATCGTTGGTTGTAGTATCAAGCTTTAGACCTGCTGCCATACCTCTTAGGTAAGCTACCTTTTCTGTAATAGTCATAGTGAACTCCTCCTTTGCAGTAACAAATTCTTAAATTTATGCTAAAAGAGCGACTGCTCCTTAAGCTCTTTCCATGTAGTCCCCAGTACGAGTGTCAACTCTAATTACATCGCCTTCCTCAATAAATAGAGGAACCTTAACTTCTGCACCTGTTTCCAGTGTAGCAGGCTTAGTTGCGTTGTTAGTTGTATCGCCCTTAAATCCAGGGTCTGTCTGTGTAATCTTTAGCTCTACGAAGAATGGAGGCTCTACGCCAAATACACTACCCTTGTAAGAAAGAACCTTAACAGTTGTATTTTCTTTTACAAACTTAAAGTTATCGTCTAGTGTAGATGCATTAATTGGAATATTCTCGTATGTTTCCATATCCATAAAGTAGTGTAAATCACCGTCCTGATATAGGTACTCCATGTCTTTTCTCTCAACGAAAGCTGTTGGGTATTTGTCTGTTGGGTTAAAAGTTCTGTCTGTAACGGAACCAGTGATTACATTTCTAATCTTTGTACGCACAAAAGCTGCGCCCTTACCTGGTTTTACATGCTGAAACTCGATTATCTGTACTACATTGCCGTCCATTTCAAATGTAACGCCATTTCTAAAATCTCCTGCTGATACCATATTATATACATTCCTTTCTAAATGCCCTGTAGAACTTGCTACCAAAAGTATCTAACTAATCTCCTATAGTTATCCTCTACAAAGCTTGCTATTTAAAGACAGTCATTGTCTGTTAAAACATTATAATTTTATACTATTTTCACTGAAAATTCAAGTCTTTTTTGCTAATTTAATTAAAAAATGAGAAACTTATCCTAAAGTAACAGATTATTTTATAACTATTAGCTTCTTTTCACATGCTGTTAGATTTTCATAACCATCATTTGTAATATAAACTAAATCTTCAATTCTTACACCAAATTTACCTGGCAGATATATCCCTGGCTCTACAGACATTACAAGGCCTGGCTCACATAACACATCCTCAGCTACAGCAGCAGAAAATCTTGGCTGTTCGTGTACTTCTAATCCTAGTCCATGACCTAGCCCATGTCCAAATCTGCCTTCAAAACCTGCACCGTAGATAATATCTCTTGCAACCTTATCAATCACTCTACAAGGTACGCCAACTTTTATTGCTGCTTCAGACTCTAGCTGTGCTTTTAACACTGTATTGTACACTAGCTCCATTTCCTCGGTAGTATGGCCTATGGCTACAGTTCTTGTCATATCAGAACAGTAACCATTGTAGGTGCTACCAAAGTCCATTGTAAGAAAATCACCAGCTGCTACAGCCTTAGATGTTGGCTTACCATGAGGTAGTGAGCTATTCTCACCAGATACTACAATACTATCAAAAGATGCACCTTCACTGCCTGCAAGCCTTGAGTAATACTCGATACATGCTGCAATTTCTAGCTCTGTTTTGCCTATTTTAATAAAGTTTAGCACCTCATCAAAACCTTTTTCTGCAAAGCTCTGTGCCTTTAATATACAGTCTACTTCTTCTCTTGTTTTATATTTGCGCATTTCTGTAATTAGCTTTTCCACGGTATCGTCCATTGGGATTTCCACACCTGGGAAGGTTTCCTTTAGAGTTAAATACTCAGAAACAGGAGTTCTGTCATTTTCAATACCTAATACCTTAATATTGTGCTTTGTAGCTATTTCTCCTAGCTGGGCTTTAAGTTTATCCTGTAGCATTACCTCTGCGCCCGTAATAGTTTTTTTAGCTAGCTCAATATATCTAAAATCAATAATAAAATAACATTTTTCCCTTGTAGCTAGCAGTGTACCTGCTGAGGAACTCATCCCTGTGAAATATTTGCGGTTAACATCAGATGTAATAAGTATACCATCCATGCCTGCTGGAATTGCTTGTACTAATTTGTTAAGATTATTCATAATTTTTCTCCTTATTTATATTTTTTTATATCTTGGCTTTGAAAGTTTAATGTTTTCCACTTGATTTTGTTTATATTTTAAGGGCCTTATTGTATAGCTCCATCATTGTTCTAGCATCTTCTGCCTGTGTGCCATCGGATTCACAGATAAATGTTGGGGTTAAGCCTAGCTTTGCTGTTAGCTCTGCTATTGGATCAAAATTAGGGCCGTAAACAGTATCCTCAAAGGTAAGATGTTTCTTCTCTCCACCCTTTGTTGTATATTCAATCTTAGAGAAGTGAGAGTGGAATATTTTAAGTCTGTCCATTCCCAGTTTATCATGGATTTTATCAAAAACCAGCTTGTAGTCGGAAAACTCCTTAAGCCCACCAAAAGTTCTAGCATTAAGATGTCCAAAATCAATACAGGGCAGTATTCTATCATCTACACTGCATATTTCTAGCACCTCGTCGGTATCCCCTAGCTGATTTACCTTACCCATTGTTTCGATACACATGTGGATATGGGAAAATCCTTCTTTATCCAGCGCTACTACAGCTTTTGCAATGGTGTCTTTGGCTAAATCTGTTGCCTGTTCCCTTGTCATCTTAGTACAGGAACCACAGTGGATTACTATGCGATTTCCTCCCATAGCGTCTACTGCTCTTGCAGACTGTAGAATATAATTTATGCTGTTTAGTCTTTTTTCTTCCTCGGTGCTGGAAAGAGATATATAGTATGGTGCATGTACAGACATGGATATGCCTTTAAGCTTTGCAAATACACCTAGTTCTCTAGCTGAGTCCTCGGATATTCTAACCCCTCTACCACACTGATATTCAAAGGCATTTAACCCAAAGTTAGTAAGGTATTCTGGAATGCCCTTAGCATTTTTATATCCCATTGTTTTAAAGCTGTCTGAGTTTCCAGCTGGTCCAAATCTTATCATCTAGTCTAGTATCTTCCTTTCAAGAAAACGCTTAAATTTAAAGAATACTGTGTGTTCAGCCTCTATTAAATCCACCAAAATTGTCATACATCCCCAGCGATTACCACCCATTATATCGGTGAAAAGCTGATCTCCAATCATGGCTATATCATCTTTTTCTAATTTTAGCATATTGGCTGCTCTCTGTATCCCTGAGGTCAGAGGCTTATTGCCTTTCGCAATATAATCTAGCCCTAACATCTTAGCAAAAGGCTCTACCCTTTGGGCAGTATTATTAGATACTATAATCATCTTAATACCACTTTTTCTCATAAGTAGTAACCATTCCATAGCACCTTCTAGTGGCTGTGGATTATCATGGGTAGTTAGGGTGTTATCTACATCTAATAGTAATCCCTTAATCCCATTACCTAGAAAAAACTCCAGTGGTATATCGGTTATTCTATTAAATCTATATGTAGGTTTTAATACTGACATTGATGTGATTATCCTTTCTCTTTTTACCATAGTAGCCACTATTGACTATCTATATGAAACTGAAATTATTATAACATTTTAAAGAGTGATAAATCAAGGCACTTTAGCTATATTTAGTTTTTTATTTACATATGAGAAATTTTATAAAAAAACTATACACAATTATCTTACTTACAAAAAACATACAGGGTATCCCTACTAGAGAAATACCCTGTATGTATACTTAACTACATATGTATCACTATACTATATCAAAACCTAAATCTTCGATTATCTCTACTATTTCATCCTTTGGTAAACTAGTTTCAAGAGAGATTGTCTTAGCCTCTAAATCACACTGTAGATTTGTAATCTCACTAATCTTACCCATTACTGTTTCTGTTCTTGCTGTACACTTGCCACAAACCATGCCTTCTACCTTAAATGTCATCTTTTCCATAATAATACTCATTCCTTTCTTATTGTTTTGTGTTATATTTATTTTTTATTAGGGCTGTATTTAGTTAGCCTTAATGAGTTCATAACTACCGATACTGAGGACAGTGCCATTGCCCCACCGGCAAAAGCTGGTGTTAGTAGTGGTCCCCCTAGGGCATATAGCACACCGGCTGCAATAGGGATACCTATACAGTTATAGATAAATGCCCAGAATAGGTTTTCTCTAATTATAACCATGGTTTTCTTAGCTAATACTAGGCTATCTACCACAGCACCTAAATTCTCACCCATTAGAATAATCCCTGATGACTCTGCTGCTGCGTCGGTGCCACTATGTACTGCTATACCTACATCTGCTGCCGCTAAGGCTGGTGCATCATTAATACCATCACCTACCATAGCAACCACCTTGCCACTGGATTTAGCTTTTTCAACCTCTGCTGATTTATCCTGTGGTAATACCTGTGATTTTACACTGACTATGCCAGCTTCCTTAGCTATTACCGAAGCTGCCCCATGATTATCACCTGTTATCATACCTGTTTCTATGCCCATAGAATTAAGTCGTGCTATTGCTTCTTTGGCATCATCTCTTATAGTATCTGATAGGGCTATTAATCCGCAGTAGACGCCATCAATACCAATGAACATTGCTGTACAGCCCATAGGTATTAGGCTTTCGCTGTTTTCTGGCAGTTTAATACCCTCTAAGTCCATTAGCTTTGCCGTGCCTGCTGTTATGGTCTTACTGCCTATTGTGGCTGTTACACCTTTCCCAGCATGGGCTTTAAGACTATCTGGAGAAATTATCTCTATGGTATTTTCCTCTGCATAATCTACTATTGCCACTGCTATAGGATGCTCTGAGCCTTTTTCTGCTGAGGCTGTTAGCTTTATTAACTCATCTCTGTCTATATTATGAGGGATAACCGTTGCTACCTTTAGTTTACCATGGGTTATGGTACCTGTTTTGTCAAAGAATACTGTGTTTATCTTTGACGCCTGTTCTATAACATCACCACCACGATATAGTATCCCTAAATTCGCCCCTCTACCTGAGCCAGCCATTACTGCTATAGGTGTTGCAAGTCCTAAGGCACATGGACACGCTACCACTAGCACCGATACAAATATATTCATTACAAATTCTAAATCTTTACCTAATAACAGCCAAATCCCAGAAGCCACAAAGGCTATTGCCACTACAGCTGGTACAAACACCCCTGAGATTTTATCTGCTAGTCTTGCTGCTGGGGCTTTTCTTTCCTGCGCCTCAGTAACAAGTTTTAACACCTGTGCTATGGCTGTGTTTCCACCGACACCAGTTGCACGCACTCGGAAAAATCCATCTTTACAGATTGTCCCTCCAGAAACTTTACTGTCTACTTCCTTATACACTGGGATACTTTCCCCTGTAAGCATGGACTCGTCAACCGAGCCTTCTCCTGTTACTATTACCCCATCAACTGCAATTCTATATCCTGGTTTTACAATTACAATATCATCTAGCTTAATCAGCGCTGAGGGAACTTCTAGCTCCTGTCCATCTCTCTCTACAAAAGCTGTCCCCGGCATCATAGAGGCTAGGGCAGTAATGGCTTTTTTAGCTGCACTTTTACTGCGTTCTTCTAGGTATTTACCTAGTAGTACCAGTGCTACTACCACTGCTGCTGACTCATAGTAGAGATTATGACCAGCATGGATATCCCCACCTAAAACCAAGGCTGTATTATATAAGCTATATATAAAAGCTGTGCCTGTTCCTATTGCTACAAGGCTATCCATATTGGGATGGCATGCTATAATATTTTTTATGCCACTTACAAAAAATCTTCTACCTGCTATTAGTACAATAATTGTTAGCACCATCTGTATTAGCACAAAGTTTACCATGCTGCTTTCCATTGCTATTATCTCTGGCAGTGGCAGTTTTATAGGTAGCATATGGCTCATACCAATATAGAGCTCCATGGTACCAAATATCAGCGCTGTGGCTAGAGTAGCTGTTGTTATGGCAAATTTTTCGGTTTTAAGGGTTTCCTTAGCTACCTCAGCAGAAAAACCCGCTCGCTCCACTGTGGTAATCAGTTGCTCCTCTGTAATTGTGCCATCAGTGTGTATTGTAGCTGTATTAGTTGCCAGATTAACTGTAGCAGTTTCTACACCTTTTTTCCTATTAAGAGATTTTTCCACCGAGGCGCTACAAGCTGCACAGGTCATACCCTCTATAGATAGCCTGATAATATTCTTGTCCATATATTATGTCCTTTCTTAAATTGTTACTAGCCTTCAACTTATTAGCTAAAGGTATTTTCATTATACACTAGTCCAGTATAATTTTCAACCAAAATGTAGCAAATTCTTAATGAACAATAAATCTCATTCTATCACATATCTCTTTAAACACAGGGGCTGCTACATCGCCACCTGAATTTCCTTCCTCTACTATAATAACTATAGCATACTGGGGCTGATACGACGGATAAAAACCAGCAAACCACCCATGAACTATCTCCTGTCCATCTTCATATATTCCTGTTTGTGCAGAGGCTGTTTTTCCACCAGCACCTCCTGTATAAGGTTTAGCTAAGGCACCACTGCCATTTTCCACCACATCAATCATCATCATCTTAATCTTAGAGGACACTGACTCATCCATAACTTGTATAGGTAGGCTATTTTCCGTGTATTCCCATATGGTTTCACCGTCATTTGTAAAGCCTTCTATTAATTTGGGGGTAACTGCTACCCCTCCATTGGCTATAGTTGATATCATCTGGGCTATCTGTATGGGGGTAGCTGTAAGTAGCCCCTGTCCAAAGCTAAAATTAGCAGCTTCACCTATATTTCTTAGCTGTTCATAACTAGGCAGTACCCCCTGTCCTGTGTATATCCCTGGCATTAACTCCACAGCTTCACCAAAGCCTATCTGTGCAGCCTTATAAGCTATACTTTGTGCTCCTACATCTTGAGCTAGCTGTACAAAATATGGATTACAGGATATTCTAATAGCTGTTTCCATATTTATCTCTCCGTGACCTTCTTTATAATGACAACCATAGATTGTGCCTCCAACCTCAATTTCTCCTTCACATTTATAGGTGGTATTTGTAGAAAACCCTTGTTCTAAAGCCTCTGCTGCTACTAATAGCTTAAAGGTCGACCCAACTACATAGGGAGAATATATTCTATTGTAAAAAGGGTTCTCCTCCTGTGCTAAACTTGCCGAAACATCATAGGGCTGAAAATCTGGTATACTGGCTGCTGCTACTATCTCACCTGTATTTACCTCCATTACCACTGCAGCGCCTTTGCTAATATCATTCATGGCTTCTTCTACTATTCGCTGTAGGTCGCTGTCTATAGTTAATACCACTCCATGAGTATCATTATAATTACTGTTAATCTGCTCCTGTCCCGCACCCATTAACATCCCTCCACCTGCATTGGTAGTATAGGTTACCTCTAGTTTTCCACTATGGGATAGTAGATAGTCATTATAGGCAAGCTCTACCCCCATAACTCCTTTATTATTATCTGTAAGATGCCCTATAATATGGGGCGCTAGGATTTGTGTACTATATCTCTGTAGCACTGGATAAACTGTTACACCTTTAGCATAGATATTATTATCCTTCACATCTAATATAATAGGCTTCATAGCTTCTAATTTGTCTATTAATAGTATCTGTTCTTCCCTATCCATAAACTGAGATAAAGCCTCTATAGCCTCTGGGGTTGGCTCTACTACTGCTTTGTAGGCTGTAGTGGTATTTACCATAGGTACCATATTCCTGTCGTATATATACCCTCTGCTTTCCCCTAATGTTAGGGTGTATTTACTTTGTATCTCTGCTGCCTGTGCTAGAGTATCTCCTGTACTTAAGGTATATATTCTCACTATTAGTAGATTAAATGCCACTACCATCCCCAGAAAAACCACTGCTAATCTTTTACCCATAATATCCCCCTAGTATAAATTTATCTGTAGTTAATAAACATATAAAAAATCCCTACCACTAACATGGTAGGGATTAATCTATTATGGGGGATTATGTTATAGCTTATACAAAAATAAATCTATAATTTATAAAGGGTATACTAGCTGAAATTCCTCACAGACCACCTGTATATCCTCTGTAAACTCTTTACCTAGCTTTGCAAATTCATCTGTGAAAAATTCTTTGTGAACAGCTCTCCAGTATTTAAGGCTTCTATCTCCTTCACCTTCTTTAAAGGCATGGTCTTTAGTCACCTTATTAAATGTAGTAGTGTACACCTGAGTAATTTTTATAATACAGATAGGGGCACTCTTTGTATCAAGTATAATATGATAGCTACCAACCTGTGGCAATGGGGAATTATCTAAAAGATAGAAATCATAGGCACTAGAGGTTGCTGTCTTAACCCCTGTGGCTACAAGGTCTGCTAGGTGATTTGGCATATCACTGGTAGTGCCACCAAAAGACCACGCCTCATAGCTTAGGGCTTTATTATCTATCTGCTGATACTCTTTCCAAAACTTTTCTATAGTCAATGCTTCACCTCATTTACTATTAATATCTTAGCTTAGGTAGGTTAATATCCTCAGCAAAATTCTTAAAATTATACATTAACAGCACTTGATCATAACTATTCTCAGCAAAGATTTGGCTCATCTTAGGCACTAGGTGTCGCAAATCAACCACATGGATTTCATCATAGTTATATAAGAGATATGGCACCATAGAATTGGCGTAGGAGTCTTTTATAACCATTATTCTTGAGGTTTCCCCTTCTACATGGTACTGGTTAACATCACTTTTTATAGTTGTAAAACCATTATTACCCCATAGATAAGCGCTGTATTTATCTCTTATAGAGAATTTATCTAGATCATATAAACCAGCTGTAGGCTGATAGTTTACCTGTATTTCTGACACTGGTATGTCATACCATGTCATCTCATCTGGCTGGGCATCGTACTTTTTAGCGCTGTTGTAGTAGGTACCGTAGAAGTCACTAACTATATTAGGTACTAGGTGGTTAAGTGGCACTGGCTCCATACCTACTGACTCTACAAACTGGCTATAGCCATAGTAGGCGCCTAAAGTTGTCCAGTGGTGATCGGTGCGATAATATATATACTCATCACTATAACTGGATAATGTAGGGGTGAAATCCAGCTTCGTTATATTATCCCCCTGTAGCCCTGTTAGAATATCAGTTATATACTGTTCTTGGTCGATATTATTAAGCCCTGTTGGAACCTTGTCCTCTAAAACAGTATAAGAATTAGGGATAAAGGCAACTGTTATATTTAGCTCAGGATATTTCTCTATAAATTCCTGATAGTACACTGTGTTTTTCTCAATTCTCTCGTAATCAGGATCATTTAACTTATCAAACATATATCCATCATCACCAAAGACAATACCGTTATTTTCTATTTTACCTAGGGAGCTTTCCCCTAGGGATTTAAGGCTTATCCACTGATCTCTTAAATAAAACTGATCATTGGTGTAGGTTTCATAGTCCTGAGCAAATTCATTACTTACTAGGCTATCCACTGTAAGCTCTGGGGCTGACTCCAGTACACGGTTCTCAAGGTCTGAAAAATCCTTATCTGGAGTTAATATATCTATAGCTGTAAAACCCATTATAAACACTGCAAAAACAATGACTATAGGGTATTTTAAGATATTTTTCATTAAATCTTATCCTTTCTAGGCATATACCTTACTGCGAAATATTAAAATCTAAAGTATAAAAATGGATTGTAGGTTGCGTCCACTAGATATGCTACTGACATTAAGAATATACCAGAGAACATAATTAGTTCTACCACTCCATTAGGTTTAAGTTTCTGATAATATTTTTTTAGCCATGGTGTAGATAGAATAAATCCTAGTATAAAGGTCACGCCGTAGTTTCTAATATAGTAGATCCAATCACTACCCATCTCAAAGGAGAACATCTTAGAAATATATAGACCTAGCTGGCTTAAGTCGGTAATTGCAAATATTGCCCAGCTAATTATAACTAGCATAATTAGGTAGCAGTGGGAGAATATTTTGTGTTTTTCTAAAAAATCTTTAATAAAGAATTTCTCCAGTATTAAGAACACAAAGAAATACAGTCCCCACAGTACAAAGTTCCAGCTGGCACCATGCCAAAAACCTGTGGCAGCCCATACAATAAATAGATTAAATATCTGTCTTTTGGGGCTTACTCTATTACCTCCCATAGGGATGTACAGGTATTCTCTAAACCATGAGCCTAAAGTCATATGCCATCTGCGCCAAAACTCGGTAATACTTCTTGAGATATAGGGGAAATTAAAGTTTTGTGGGAAGTTAAAGCCTAGCATTTTACCTAGACCTATAGCCATTAGGGAGTATCCTGAGAAATCAAAGTAAATCTGTAGGCTAAAGGCTAGTATAGCAAGCCATGCTAAAGGTGTGGATATACTGGTAAAGCCAATAGTTTCAATCTCGGTCCATAGGGCCCCAATATTATTAGCAATTAGTACCTTACTACCTACACCGAAGATAAATAGTTTAATACCATCTGCAATTTGATTTACATTCATAGTACGATTGTTAAGCTCATGATTAATATCGGTGTACTTAACAATAGGCCCAGCAATAAGCTGAGGGAATAGTACCACAAAGGCACCAAAGTCGATAATATTACGCTCTGCTGGCACCTTACCTCTGTAGACATCTATAGTATAGGACATAGTCTGGAAGGTGTAAAAGCTAATACCTAGTGGCAGTGTCAGAGCCATATGGGGAAAATCCACCTGTGGCATCAGAAGGGATAGATTATCTATAAAGAAATTAGTGTATTTAAAGAAACCTAACATCCCTAGATTAAAGCACATTGATATAATTAGAAATAGCTTAGTTAGTTTAGGATTTGTTCGGTGCTTTTCAATTCCTCGTGAACAGCTGTAGTCCACTACTATAGAGGCAATCATTATAGGGAAGTATTTTATCTCCCCCCATGAGTAGAATATTAAACTAAGTATGATTAGGGAAAAATTCTTTAGCTTTTTTGGGCATAGGTAGTATATTAAAAAAGCCACAGGCATAAATCTAAATAAAAACAGTATACTGCTAAAAACCATAAATGTATTCCTTTCTTTGGGTTAATTTTGCTGTTATAACATTTAGCTAAATAACCATAAATTTATAAAATCATTATTATTACAAAATAGTACATCTTTTCTTTACCATAGTATACTTTACCACATAATAAGGTTTTTGAAAATACTTCATAGAATTATATTTTGCAGTAATAATAATTTTACCTTATTTATTATATATTTTGTAAAAAAAGGGACGGGTTAATCCCGTCCCCTTATAGTTAATTATTATTCGAAGTATTTACCTAGCTGGATGAAGAATACATAATCACCTTCTCTGATTACTTCAGATGCAGCGATTTTTGGTAGGTTCATTGGGTACTGTACTGAATCATTTACGATTACATCACGGTAAGCATTTAGAGCTGTTTCTACTGCTTCCCCTTTACCTTCTGCTGCCTTAACACCGATGAATGTATCAACATGTGTGCTCATCATAGGGCCTTCAGCAATTACTGATACTATATCAGCTTCAGTAAGACCAACGATTTCTGTTAGCATCATCATATCTAGTGGAGCTGTTGCACCGTAGAATTCACCTAGGTAAGTTTTTGCAGCCTGGTTTGCAGCATATAGCTTGCCATCAATACCATCAACATCTTCGTAAGTTTCTGTGCTTGTAATAACACCTAGAATAGCATCTTCGATAGCCTGTGTTTCTGCTAGATAGTGAGCTTCTTCAGCAGCCTGTCTTTCTAGCTCTTCTTCTGTTGGCTGATATTCACTATCAGGGCCTACCATCATATCACCATCAACTGGTGGCTCTAGGCCTCCTACATTAGGGTCAACTGCTGTAGTATCATCTGGTGCTGTTTCAACAGAGGATTCTGTGGAAGATTCTGTGGAAGATTCTGTGGAGGACTCTGGTGCAGAGCTTTCCTCAGATGTGGAACAAGCGATCATTGTTAGTGATAGTGCACATAGTAGTGCAATAGTTAATAGTTTTTTCATTTTTATTACCATTCCTTTCTTGATGTTTTGTGTGTTTTACCACATATATATTTATGTGGTAAATTTCGCTAATGTTTTACAGCGAAAAGCACAAAACTCTGAGTTTGAAAATTTATTTTCAAACTATTACCTCTCTTAGCTTTAGTATAAGCTTTCTTTTTTAGTTTGCAGCTGCTAGGTATTTATATACACCTAACTGGTCTGGACAAACTATAAGTGTGCTATTATTTTATTTTTACTGCATCAAAATTTATTTTTTACAATTTTAATAAAATTATTCTTAATACTGGAATATTTTGCATAATTATATACAGGGGATTATTTTGAAAAAAATCTCCAAAAAAATACGCCAATCCTTTAGGGGAAAATATAGGGTATTCCCCCTAGGTAGAGGGAATACCCATAAAATCAAATATTAAGTTCTTACTAATTACTCAGCAGAATCTTCTTCGATTGTTTCAGCTTCTACTGGCTCTAGTAGAGCTTTGATAGAAAGGCTGATTCTCTTAGCATCGTAATCGATCTCAGTAATCTTAACTTCTACTTCCTGACCTACAGCTAGTACATCAGCAGGCTTGTTAATTCTGTCTAGAGAAATCTGGCTAATGTGGATTAGACCATCAACACCAGGAATTAGCTGAGCGAAAGCACCGAAAGCAGTCATAGAAACGATCTTAACTGTAGCTGTATCTTCTACTGCATACTTAGTCTTAAGAACTTCCCATGGGTTGTCTTCGTTCTTCTTGTAGCCTAGAGAAATCTTTCTCTTTTCAGCATCGATATCCTTAACATATACTTCTAGCATATCGCCAACCTTAACCACCTGAGATGGGTGCTTAATCTTGGACCAGGATAGCTCAGAAATATGAACCATACCGTCTACGCCACCTAGATCGATGAAAGCACCGAAATCTGTAATGGACTTAACAACGCCGTTGTAGATCTTACCAATCTCAACATCGCCCCAGAACTGATCTTCAACAATCTTTCTCTGGTCTTTTAGAACAGCCTTAGCAGAACCTACAGCTCTTCTTCTGTTCTTATTAACTTCTAGGATTTTAAATTCAATCTTCTGCTTTAGGAATGGAGTTAGATCTTCTACTCTGTTTAGAGAGATCTGGGAAATAGGAATAAATACCTTAACGCCGTTAGTTGTAGCTAGTACACCACCCTTAACTGCATCTGTAATAGTACCTACAAAGATTTCGCCAGTTTCAACTGCATTCATTACTTTTTCAAAGCCAGCGATAGCGTCTAGGCGCTTCTTAGAAAGCATTACTGTACCTTCTACATCGTTAACTCTTACTACAAGTAGCTCGATCTCGTCGCCCTTTTGAACAAGATCAGTTGTCTTTACATTAGGATCATCAGTTAGTTCATGTAATGGAACATAGCCAGCATGCTTTGTGCCGATGTCTACTGCGATCTCGTTTGGCGCAATGCCAACAACAACTGCTGTTACCTTCTCCCCATTATATGTACTTTTAAAGGATTGCTCTAGCATCTCCTCAAAGGATAGTTCTTCGTTGATTTCAAAATTGCTCATGGTCTCATGTACCTCCTTAATTATCCACGCCGGAGTCGAAGCGCCGGCTGTTACGCCTATAGTCTTACACCCAACAAAATCCTCTCTACAAAGTTCCTCTGCTGACTCTATTAAAAGTGTCTTGCAGTTCTCTTTACAGATTGCACCTAGTTTTTTTGTGTTTGAACTATGACGCCCCCCAATAATAACCATTAGGTCTACTTGGTGGGATAAAGCTCTTGCCTCATTTTGTCTCTCGACTGTAGCTCTACATATTGTATCAAATATTTCTGCATTTGTATAGACTTTTTTTATTATTTCTTTACATTTTTCCCAATCTTCTAAAATAAAAGTAGTTTGTGCCACTAAAACAGGTACTTTTTTAGTTAGAATAGGGAAAAATTTAACCACATTGGCAAGCTCACTGGAATTTTTAAAGGTGTAATACTCCCCTTCCCAGTGTCCAAGTATGCCTATAACCTCGGGATGGGTGGGATCTCCTGCCAGTAAAAGCACCCTGTCTTCTCCTACATTGTCTGCTACAATTTTGTGTATTTTTTTGACATAGGGACAGGTGGCGTCAATATATTTTACCTCATTTTCCGTAAAATATTCAAATACACTTCTACTAACTCCATGGGATCTAACCACAACTGTGGAATTTTGTTCTATTTCTTCCAGTGTGTCTATAGGCACTACCCCTTGGGATTTTAGTCTATCTACCACATGGCTGTTGTGAATTATCTCACCTAGGGTAACTACATTCTCGCAGTTTACTGCTGTTTCTTCGGTAATTTTTACTGCTCTATCTACCCCAAAGCAAAAACCTGCTGTTTTACATAATGTTATCACTTAACATCTTCCCCTCTGCCAATTAACTCTAGGACTTTGGAAAAACTGTGCTTAGTGGCAAATTTCACCTGTCTAGGTGCAAACTCCTCACCAAATCCCAGCTCCTCTACAGGTATAAAATCACCGTAGTTAATAGTTACTTTTGAGCGAAATTTCAGCCCCTTGCTATAGGTTATACCACAGGGCATAATCCCTGAATTAGTCATACCTGCAATCATTGCCACACCGGATTTTGGACGCAGTGGCACACCGTCTTTTGACCTTGTACCCTCTGGGAACATACCTAGTATTTCCCCATTATTAATAATATCCTTAGACTTATCCAGCGCAGCAGAATCACCACTGCCACGATCTACTGGGAATCCTCCAATACCGTAAAATATCCACTTTAACACCGGCACTTCAAAAAGTTCCTTCTTACCCATAAATCTAATCTGTTTTTTTACCCCAAAGGACATTAAAACAGGATCTAAATTGCTTTGATGGTTGCAGATAATAATATATCCACCACCCTGTGGAACCTTTTCCTTGCCATTTATCTCAATGGATAACCACAGTCTAAATAGCACTTTACATATATCTCTTAGTATATAATACAGCATAATAAATACCATGCCTTTCTTAATTTGAAAAACTTATTCTGAAACTATTCTCGCCCTAATGATCCTGATCATTTCCTCTATTACCTCTGTTCTAGTTAGCAGTGAGCTGTCAAGTTCTACAGCATCACTGGCTTTTTTAAGGGGGGCAATAGGTCGGTTTATGTCATTATAATCTCTTTCTATTATATCCCTAAGTATCTCATCATAATCTACTTCTTTACCCATAGCTACAAATTCATTATACCTTCTAGTAGCTCTTACCTCTGGTGAGGCTGTTAGGAATATCTTAACCTGTGCCTTAGGTAGTACCACTGTTCCTATATCTCTACCGTCCATTACAATGTTATTTTCCTCTGCCAACTGCTTTTGTAAACCAAAAAGAAAATCCCTTACCACAGGCAGTGCAGATACATAAGAAGTAATTAATGACATATGTGGAGCTCTAATATCTGAGGATACATCTTCACCATTAAGTATTATTCGCTGTTCTCCATCTACATAGGTAAGTTTTAGATTAATATTACAAAGAACCTGTGATACTTCTTTTTCTGATTTAGGATCTATTTTATTATTATGAACATATAGTGCCACTGCTCGATACATTGCCCCAGTGTCCACATATATATACCCTAAATCCTTGGCTAAAGTCCTTGCCACTGTGCTTTTACCTGCACCTGATGGCCCGTCTATGGCTATTGCTATCATAAATTTAATTTCCGTTTCCTTATATATTTTTTGCTGCTAGGTGTCCTGTGCTAAATGCAACCTGTAGATTATAACCACCTGTATAGGCGTCTACATCAATTACCTCTCCAGCAAAGTAAAGATTTGGCGTTAATTTTGACTCCATTGTTGTAGGGTTAATCTCCTTGGTAGATACCCCACCACTGGTAATTACAGCCTCGTCTACCGGTCTAAATGCCTTTGGCTTAACTGTGTAACCTTTAATAAGTTTTGCAAGACCTAGTCTTTGTTCCTTGGTAATCTGATTTACCTTTAGGTTAAATGGTATTCCACTTTCTACAGCGATAATCGGTATCATCTTTCTAGGAAGTAGTTCCCCTAGACTATTTATAAAATCTTTGTTTATCATACCATCAAAGTCTTTTAACAGTCTTTTATCAAGTTGCTCCAGTGTTAGTGCTGGTTTTAAATCTATTACTAGGCTGTAATCCTCGATACTACCCTTAATATGGGCAGAGGCAGACAGCACCAATGGCCCAGATACTCCAAAATGAGTAAAAAGCATCTCACCCATATTTGAATAAACTGGTTTCTTAGTATCTTTTTTCATTAGGGATAATGTAACATTTTTTAGAGAAAGCCCCATCATGTCCCTACACTGATTACCATGACAGATAATAGGAACTAGTGATGCCCTTGTAGGTATAATGGTATGTCCAGCCTGTTTAGCCAGTATGTACCCATCTCCTGTAGAGCCTGTATTAGGGTAGCTAAGTCCCCCTGTAGCTATAATAATTTTCTTTGCGTGGATTTTTTCGCCATTTTCGCATACTAGGCCAGCTACAATACCATCTTCCCAAAATAAAGCTGTTATTCTAGCTGTTAATCTATCTATATTCTTTTTATTTGTAAAGCTATGTAGTGCATCTACTATATCCATTGCCTTATCAGACTCTGGAAAAACTCTGTTGCCACGCTCGGTTTTTACAGGTACACCTAAACTTTCAAATAGCCACATGGTATCCTGACAGTTAAAGCTATTTATTGCACTGTACATAAATCTACCATTGGTTTTACAAGCCTTGATAAATTCATCTGGGGTACAGTTATTGGTTACATTACATCTGCCTTTACCTGTTACCAGAATTTTTCTGCCTATTTTACTATTGCGTTCTATTAAGGCTACCTTGTGGCCATCTTCTGCTGCAAAGCCTGCTGCTATAAGTCCTGCTGCCCCTGCACCTACTATGGCTACATCGTATATTTCTCTCATTTATATGACCTTCTCTTTCGCTTGGTTTGCAATGTTTTAGGCGATTTTGCATTGCCAGTAAACTGGCATTAGCAAAATTTCACTCCCTCCCAGTGAAAAGCCTCAAAACTTGCAGTTTGAAAATTTTATTTTCAAACTTTTGACCTTCTCTTTCTCTGAGCTGGGGTATTTTATGGTTTAATCCTAGTGCTGTGAAAGATTTCCTTCACTGTGCCTAGTAAAAAGAAAGAAGTTTTATTTTACTTCGTCCTTATCATAAACCTCATAATCATCCCATATTCTCTCTAGCTCACCATAGGTTTCGCTAACATCTTCTAATTTTTTCAGGCCTATAGCCACTACTAATGCGTTAATAATGCTCAGAGGTGCTACTAATGAATCTACAAAGGAGGTCATATCACTTCTTGCAATTAATGTATAGTCTGCTTTTTCTGCTATTGGGGAATCCTTGCTATCGGTTATAGCAACAATCTTAGCCCCTCTATTTTTAACAAATTCTATTGCTTTAATAGTTCTCTTAGAGTATCTTGGGAAGGATATGCCTATAAATACATCTCCCTCACCTGCTCTAAACATATCCTCTAGCATATCGCTAGAGCTTTTAGAGGTAACTAGCTTAACATGGGGGAAAATATGGTTAAAGTAAAAATATAGAAACTGTGCTATTGATGAAGCAGATCTAATACCTAGTACATATATGGTTTTTGCTGCAATAATTGCATCAACAGCCCCGTCAAAATCTTCCCTAGAAACTGTACCCTGTGTTCTTCTTATTCTATCAATATCGGCATTAAGGACCTGTGTTAGAACATCGTCACTCATATGGGCATTGGTAACTTCCAACCTTTGGGTGGTGGTTAGCCTATTTCTAATTAGTTCCTGTAAAGAACGCTGTAGCTGTGGGTAGCCTTCATAACCTAGCTCCGTAGCAAATCTTACCACTGTAGACTCACTAATTCCCACAGTAGTACCTAGCTTTGAGGCTGTCATAAATGCTGCTTTATCATAATGATCTAGTATGTATCTACCTATAAGTTTCTGTCCTTTAGAAAATTCTGACATCCCTTCGGATATTAATACTAATAAATCTTTTTCCATAATTTATAACTATCCTTTCAATTATGCCTTAGTATTTTGGTAGGTTTTCACTGATAATTCCCACTAGGGTAAATCACAAACACTACCTTTATTATTGTCATATTGGCAGAAAAAAAGAGCCTTTCCAGTAAATCTCCTTAGTTTAGCTGTGAATTAACATATAATACAGCTTGCAAATTTGAGATTTATATTACAGACCCCTTCTATATTATAGATATATTATAACGATTTTTCTTAAAAAAGCAATAAGAAATAGGAAAAAATGAATTGTTTTTTCCTATTTCTTGCATAATTGTGATTATTCTTTAATAAGTCTTGGTGTTTTGGGTGATTTTGCTTAGAGAAATACAAAATTTGCCCTTTGAAAATTCATTTTCAAACTTTAAACTATTACAGTGCTGTTCCCTTTATTTTATATACCATAATTGATGGTGGAGCCATAAATCTCATTGGTATCCTAGTAGTTCCAATACCAGCGCCTACATAGACAATTTTATCTCCCTGTTGGTACTGTCCTTTACTAAATTCATAGCAAAGTGGTGGCATAGCTAAATCGATAAAATAAGGTAGTCTAATCTGTCCCCAATGACTATGTCCTGAGAACACCATATCCCCACCTAAATCAAATATCTCTCTTGCTACATCTGGCTCGTGACATAGGGTAATATTTAACTGGCTGTGGTTAACACTAGTAAATGTTTCCTGTGGGCTACCATATCCTACACTCATATCGTCCACACCAAAAACAGCAATGTTTTCGCAGATATTAATCTTTTGGTTTTTTAGTATAGTAAATCCACCCTTGTCCATAATGGACTGATACTGATCTAATGTGCCATGTTCATATTCATGATTACCAATTACAGCATATTTTCCCAGTGGTGCTTTAATCCTTGATAGCAAAAATCCTGCCATACCTTCGCCTTTAAACCTACCTGTTGCTGTATCTATCATATCCCCAGTAAACAGAACAATGTCCGGACGCTGGGCTTCTATTTTAGCCACGGTTTGTTCTAGTAGTTTATAGCTATTTCTCCCTGCAAGATGTACATCTGTAAAATGAACAAGTTTAATCTCTCGGTTTTTTGATAGTTTGTGGGTGTAGTAGTTTCCTCTTAACACCTTAACAATCTGTGCTTCTATATAACCATATCCTACACAAGCAGCTGATACAGCTGTCAGCGCCCCTATGGCTTTAATAATTTTCATGGAGATATTCTCCTTTCATAGGTTTTTAATAGTATTTCACCTGTAGAGTAAAATAATAAAAAATCTAAAGTTACTAACTAGCCACTTACATAAGGTCTAATATTATCTGCCCCAGTAGCAGTATCACTACCACTATCATAACAGGACGCATAACCTTGCTTCCACCTTTAATAGCAAGGCCTGAGCCTAGATAGTTTCCTGCAATACCACATACTGCTGCTGGAATTGCTATGGAATACATTACATTGCCATTAATAACAAAGGTAAGCAGTGCCGCTAGGTTAGAAGCTAGGTTTACCATCTTTGAGTTACCGGCTGCTGTAATCATATCAAGACCTAGTATATGGGTGTTAGCTAGAATTAGAAACATCCCCATACCAGGGCCAAAAAATCCGTCGTACATTCCTAGAAACAGCCCAATAGCTGAGGAGCATAGCACTAGCTGTACAGGGGTGAAGTTTTTCTCTTTTATCTCCTGTGATTTCTTTCTCAGGGTAAGTACAGCCACTATAGGCACAAGTATTAGCATTAGATAGCTAATAACCTTCTCATCAATCATAAGTGCGATATTTGCCCCTATGGTAGAGCCAACAAAGGCAAATATTATAGAAAAAACTGCTGTTTTATACTGGACTTTACCACTTTTTATAAATCTTGCTGTTGCTACAGTTGTACCTAGACTGGAGGAAAATTTATTGGTACCTAATGCCATGTGAGGTGGCACTCCCGCTGCTACATAGGCAGGTAGTGAGATAAGTCCTCCCCCTCCAGCGATGGAGTCTATTAACCCAGCTAAAAATACAAAAAAGCACACTATTATTGTCGTCATATCCATTGTGATTATTATTCCTCATAGCACATTTACTAATGTTTATTAGATGTGCCTCTTTCTCTAAGATAGGTGGATTCAAGATCAGCTAGGTGAAGTTTTACAGCTATTGGGTACTTCTCATAGGCGTGACTCATAGCAAAACTACCAGCTTTAACACTGTCATCAAAACCACCCATATGCCAGCGAATAGCCATAGCCTCTGCTGGTTTTAGTCGCATAAATCTTTCTATTAGATATACTGATTTTTCACCATGTCCATAAGGAAAAGCATCTTCTACAATGTAGTAAGGCTGTTTTTCCCACTGTCCTGTGGCTTCGTTTTTAACATTTCTTGTGGAGCTTTTATAAAAATTAACCTTGCATAAATCATGTAGTAGTGCTGATATTGCAAAGCTTTCTAGATTATCAGTTTCCTTGTCAAAATGCTTCTCCATCATTACATTAAACACATTAATGCTATGCATTACCAGTCCCTCAGGTGAGGCACCATGATATTTTGTGCTGGCTGGTGCTGTAAAAAAGTCGGTGGTAGCAAGCCAGTCAAAAAGTTTTTGTGAGCCTTCTCTTTTAATATATGTGTGAAATATCTCTGTAAATTCTTCTCTATATCCCATATTAATCCCCTTATCTATTATAAATTATATTTTAGCTTAGTAAATTCATGGTTATCATTATATCAAAAAAAACACTATTTATCAATGGATTTATTTCCAAAAAAAGGTGCTACATAAATATTGAGATAAATTACCTCTATATAAATTACAGGGAGCTATCCCTCTCTCTTGGCAAGAAATAACTCCCTAATATAATTTTAACTTAATATTTTATAATTAGCCGCAAAGTATTAGTGTTCATAATCTTCAGCCTGTTTAAACTGTGCATCGTATAGTTTACTATAGATACCATTCTGGCTGTAAAGTTCTTCATGACTGCCTCGTTCACTTACTCCATCACCTGTAAGCACCAGTATTTCATCGGCATTTTTTATAGTGGATAGACGGTGGGCAATAACTAGAGTTGTTCTGCCTTTAGCTAGATCATATAGGGACTGTTGTACCTGTTGTTCTGTCTGATTATCTAGGGCTGAGGTTGCTTCGTCTAGTATAAGTATAGGTGGGTTTTTTAGGAATGTTCTTGCTATGCTCAGACGCTGTTTCTGTCCTCCTGATAGCCTCACGCCCTTCTCACCAATATCAGTATCATATCCCATTGGCAGACTCATAATAAATTCATCAATTCTCGCCTGTTTTGCAGCATTTACAATGTCTTCTTCGGTGGCATTAATATTACCATAACGGATATTTTCTTTAATAGTGCCTGAGAATAGGAATACATCCTGCTGTACTATACCAATAGCACTGCGTAAACTATCTACCTTAATATCCCTAACATCTACACCGTCTAGCATTATTTTACCTTCATCACAATCGTAAAATCTTGGAATTAACTGACACATAGTAGTTTTACCACCACCTGATGGGCCTACTAGTGCAACAGTTTTACCGGCATTTATAGTTAGTGAAAGATTATTTAGCACTTCTTCATCTTCGTTGTATTTAAAGGAAACATTATCAAAGATAATCTCCCCTTTAATATTCTTAAGCTCCTTTGCCTTAGGGCTATCGTCAATCTCCACCTTAGTATCCATTACCTCAACAAATCGTCTAAAACCACTCATACCTTGCTCAAACTGCTGTGTAAAGTTTGTTAGTTTCTGTATTGGTTGTAAGATAATATTAATATATAGTAAGAATACTAATAAATCTTCCATCTCCATAGTACCAGCCTGTATACATAAACCACCTACAAGTAGTACCATACCATTACATAGGTTGGTCATAAAGTTCATGCCAGCCATAAAGCTACCCATTGCTTGATATTGTTGCTTTTTTGCATTTTGGAATAAATTATTACCTTTGGAGAATTTAGCGATTTCATGTTCTTCGTTAGTAAAGGATTTTACTACTCTTATCCCACTAATGCTATTTTCCACCTGTGAGTTTACATCTGCAACCTGTGCTCTAACTTCTTTAAAGGCACGACGCATTTTCTTTCTTCTAGTCATACCAAACCACAGTATTGCAGGTAGCATAATAACTATACACAGAGTTAGTCTCCACTCAATGGTAACTAGTATTGAAGATGCTCCAATAAACATTACTGCAGAAATAAACAAATCCTCTGGGCCGTGATGGGCAAGCTCAGTAATATCAAATAAATCCCCTAGAAGCTTTGACATAATCTGTCCTGTTTTGTTGCCATCATAATATTTAAAGGATAATTTCTGCAAATGGGTGAATAGGTCTGCTCTAATATCAGCCTCTATCTTTACCCCCATTAGATGCCCATAATAGTTAATGTAGTAGGTACATAGGGCTATGGCAATGTATATTCCTAGCAGTGCTGATATTAGCACAAAAAATTCCCCTGTATTGCCATTGGGGATAACCTCATTTATTATCTTTCTAGTAATAAGTGGGAAAAATAAAGCTAAGGCTGCTGAGATAAATGCACAGGTCATATCATAGAAAAATAGCTTTCTATGGGGTTTGTAGTAGGACATAAACCTTTTTATTAACTGTATATCTGTTGTGTTATTGTTATTCATATTCATAATCTTCCTTTCACTTAGTTATTATATTTTAAAATAAAATTTGTATATTTTGTATATCTTTAAAAATTTTATTGCCTTAAATATATTAACACAAAATTTTCTATTTGACAAATTAATTTAACATTCTACAATAATAAAATTTATAAAGGACTGTATATATATCCATCTCTAGATATTTGGTTCTTTCCAAAATGTTCTGGTAAAATTATATGGGGTACTGGCCCTCGG
>CAYJEQ010000037.1:0-25211 GCA_964369235.1 uncultured Oscillospiraceae bacterium
GTCCTATGGGTACAATGACACAAGGAATTTGCAAACTAAAAAACGGAGGTAAATAGCGTGGAAAATATGAAAACAAAGGCTAAGGAAGTAGCTAACTTATTAAAAGTAATGGCTAATGAAAACAGGCTACTTATATTATGTGAGCTTGCAAAAGAGCCTATGAGTGTTTCGGCACTGCTTGATAAATTGCAAATCACACAATCGGGGATTTCTCAGCATCTTGCAATACTAAAAGCTAATGGCATACTTGATTACGATAAAAAAGCTCAAACCATTGTATATAGTATCAAAGATGAGAGAATATATAAACTTATGGAAACTTTAAGAGAATTATATTGTAATGAGGAAAGTGAGATTTAAACAAAATAAAAAGTGTGGTATAAATAATCCTCACAAAGCAAAACGACCACTATCAATTTTCGATAGTGGTCGTTTATTTATATTGTATAAGGTACGAATATAATATAAATTTGCCATTTCTGCGGTTGTTGACGAAGGCAATGAGCAGAAGGCATTTAAAATCGCCCCGCGAGGATAAATAATCGAAGTGCAAGGGAGATTATTTATATTCTACCCTCTCCGTCAACTACGTTGCCACCTCTCCCATAGGGAGAGGCTTTGTAAGGTTTATTTATATTATCTCACTTTAGAGCCATTTATAATGGATTTATCTGCAAAGATTACCTTTACATCACTACCACTATCAGCTGCTAGTATCATCCCTTGGGACTCTACTCCACGAAGTTTAGCTGGTTTTAGGTTTGTTACTACAATTACCTTCTTACCTACCAAATCCTCTGCTGTATACCACTGGCTAATGCCTGATACCACCTGACGAGGGGTTTCGCTACCATCATCAAGCTGTAGTTTTAATAGTTTATCGGATTTCGGCACTGGCTCACACTCTATAATCTGTGCTACCTTTAACTCTACCTTAGCAAAGTCGGTAATGTCAATAATAGAGGCAACGCCTTCTACTTTATCGGATTTATCAGAGGATTTCTCAGCCTTTGCTGTAGCTTTTTCCGCTGCTTTACGAGCTGCTTCTGCCTTAGCTTCTAGCTCCTCTATTTCCTTTTTAACATCGATTCTTGGGAATAGAGCT
The DNA here is from genome assembly GCA_964369235.1 of uncultured Oscillospiraceae bacterium. GTDB lineage: Bacteria > Bacillota > Clostridia > Oscillospirales > Ruminococcaceae > CAYJEQ01. The sequence continues at coordinate 1,106 of CAYJEQ010000037.1, forward strand.
TCGCCTTTTTTAACTGTTACATCTAGTGGAAGTCCACCAAATGTTCTAGCAGTATCCCAAAGAGCAAGTTCCTCAGTAACACCTATCTGCTGATTAATCTTTACTGCTGTCTGTGGCAGTGCTGGGGATAGTAGCACAGTGGCAATTCTAATTGTTTCCAGTAGATTGTATAGTACAGTAGCTAGTCTAGGATTATTAGCTTCGTCCTTACCTAGTACCCAAGGTGCTGTTTCGTCGATGTATTTATTCGCTCGGGAAATTAGCCTGAATATCTCGGTTAGAGCATTAGGGAAAAGCATATTTTCCATTAATTCTTCTGCTTTTTTAGCTGTTTCTTCTGCTAGGTTAATTAACACATCATCAATTTCTTCTGGCTTACGGTCTGTAGGCAGTGTGCCACCAAAATACTTCTCAATCATTGCCACTGTACGGGAAACAAGGTTTCCTAAATCATTAGCTAAATCAGAGTTAATACGGTTAATTAGTGCCTCGTTAGAGAATACTCCGTCCTGTCCAAAAGGAATCTCCCTTAATAGGAAGTATCTAATGGAGTCCACTCCGTATCTGTCGCAAAGTACCACTGGGTCTACTACATTGCCTTTGGATTTACTCATTTTACCACCTTCTAGCAGTAGCCAACCATGACCAAATACTTTCTTTGGCAGTGGAATTTCCAGTGCCATTAGCATTGCAGGCCAGATTATTGAGTGAAAACGGATAATTTCCTTAGCCATTAGATGTACATCAGCAGGCCAGTATTTATCAAAGTCATTGTACTCATTATTATCATAACCTAGGGCTGTAATATAGTTGGATAGAGCATCCACCCATACATATACCACATGGCCTTCATCAAAGTCCACAGGAACGCCCCATTTAAAGGAGGTTCTTGACACACATAGATCCTCTAGTCCTGGCTTAATAAAGTTATTAACCATCTCGTTTACACGGGATTTTGGCTCTAGGAAGGTTGGGTTTTCTTCGTATAGCTTTAGTATTCTATCAGCATAGGCAGATAGACGGAAGAAATATGCTTCTTCTTTAGCTTCAGAAACTTCACCATTACAGTCTGGGCATTTGCCCTCTACTAACTGGCTATCTGTCCAGAAACTCTCACATGGTGTGCAGTATTTACCTGTGTAGTTGGATTTGTAGATTTCGCCTTTGTCATATAGCTTTTTAAAGATTTTCTGCACTGCTTCTTTATGGTATGGATCGGTAGTTCTGATAAATCTATCATGGCTGATATTTAACAGTGACCACAGCTCCTTTATTCCTTTAACAATATCGTCAACAAAGGTTTGAGGATCTTTTCCTGCTAGTTTTGCTCGTTCCTCAATCTTCTGTCCATGTTCGTCAGTACCTGTAAGGAACATTACATCAAAACCACGCATTCGCTTATATCTAGCCATTGTATCCGCCGCAACGGTGGTATATCCGTGGCCTATGTGTAGCTTATCCGATGGATAGTAAATAGGGGTGGTGATGTAAAAAGTCTTCTTGTCCAAAATAATCTCTCCTTACTGTTTTTTACTAAGCAAGACCAAGTCCCAATACTTGGTTATAGCTGTAAAGTTTACCTTTACCCTTGGTATCCTGCCTGTTTAATATATTTGTACAATATATTATTCTAACATATCTATGATATAAATACAATGATATTTTCATTAAAATGTTCATTGCTTAATTGGTGTTTTATGTGATTTTTTCATGGTTTATTATGAAAAAATTATGGTAACCAACCAGCCTACTAAAACACCTCTCTAATGCACTCTAACAATTGATATAGAACCTATTTTCATAAAGACAAAAAACAGCCAGTGGAAAATCCACTGGCTGCTGTAATCAATGATTATCCTAATCACTAATTAATATTTAGTTTTCTTCCTGTGTGTTTTTTGCAGTGATGCTGTGTACTACTAGCTGGGCTACCACTATTAATACAAATACTGGTGTCCACATATCCATTAGTACCATAGCCCCAGTCCATGTCTGAGTTACTGCTAGGATTACCACTGCTAGGGCTGCAATTGTTAGATTTGTTCCCTTAGCTTTTCCTGGGAAGTATTTCTTAGATAGAGTGTATCCAGCCACTACTAGTGCAATAATTGTAACAATTATATTTGCTATGCTGTAGCTACCTACTACCTTTTTCACAAAGTCACCTGCTGAGGTTGGGATTCCGTTTTCTACAATGATTGTTGTTGAGTATTCCTCATCATCATAGCTTACTGTAATCTCGTGTTCTCCATCCTCTAGGGTGCTGATAAACTGCTGTGATAGACTTAGTCCACCATCTTGGGTTATGGTGTAGTCCTCGGTTGTTAGTACCTGTTCTCCCACCTGTACCCCTGTTGGCGCTTCTGCATTAGATGTAGCTGGTCTTGTAATGTTTACATTGCCCTCTTCATCTATGTTTGCTTCTGGTAGATCTTCCTCAGTTGTATCATTATTATCTTCAGGAGAAGATCCGTCCTCATTATCCTCTACCACTTGGTCAGTTGGTGTTGGTGTTTCTTCTGTTTCTTTTTCTGGAGCTGTGGTTTCCTCAGGGCTTTGTGTTTCCTCTGGGGTTGTTTCCGGTGTTGGCTCAACTGTTGGTGCCGGTGCTGTTGTTTCTGTAGGCGCTGGTGTTGGTGCTACTGTAGCCTCTGGTACTGGAGTTGGCTCTGTTGTTGGCTCTGCTGTAGCTTCTGGAGTTGGCTCGGTTGTTTCTTCTACTTCTTCCTCTTCCTCGTCATCACCTGGGCGACTACCGTCGTCGTTGTCATTTCCTCCACCTGTGCTACCTCCACCACCTGTGGACGGTGGTGTGGTTGGTTCTACTACCACTTCGCCTTTTTCATATCTTAGGTAATTACCTAGGCAATAGCCATCATATAGGTTGTCACTTATATCTTCTGCTGTTTCTTTGGACTCACCTGCTGTTACCTTTAGGTTTTCTGTTGGTAGGTTGATTGTAGGAGCTGATAATGCCCCATCACTTTCATCACCACCAACTATATTAATCTCAAAGAAGCCTTCGTAATCATAGGTGAAATCCATCACTCTAACTAGATTAACGTCCCCAGCCATAGCACCATTAAGTGCAAGGTTTAGGCTTACTTCGCTATTAATTGAGGACAGTTCACGGGCATCAATTATATCAATATTCCCGTCATAGCCAGTTTCAAGTATGTAATCAACTGTTAATGTACTATCCTGAATATTCATTTGGTCAAATCCATTAAATACACTAAATAAATATGATATTCCACCATCGCCAATAGTTACATTACTGCCACCAATAATATTTAACTGGCTATTACCACCATTGTTATTAAATGCTACTGCTAGATTATTAGTATCTATATTTACCTGAGCATTATCAAAGGTAATATTGGCATCAATATGTCCAATTGCCCACAGGCTCCTTGCTACATTTAATGTTGCATCTTTTACAGTAAATTCATTTGCCACATGAACACTTGTATCCAGATCTCTACCTGCAACAGATAGAATCCCTGTTCCATCAGAGGTAATTATAACATTGTCAGAAGATTGGAATGGATCTGGACCACCATTACCTACACTATTATCACCAATTAGGTTTACGGTAATATTGTGGATTTCTGCATCTGTACCATCGCCTAGATATAAATAATCTAGTGAGGCATTGTCCATTGTTAGGGTATATGTAATCGGATCAAAGGTTACTTTTTTCTCACCATCACCTAGAACATCGGTCATGTTGTCAGAGCTTACCTGTATGCGATTAACCCAGATTGGGTATAGGGTTGGTTCTGCTGTGATCTTTTCAAAGCGTACATAGCCCCCTAGCTTATGTGCTGGCAATAGAGCTTCTACTTCTGCTGCCACATCTTTAGTTGCACCAACAGTTATCTTAAGATCTTCTGTAGGTAGTGTAACTACTGTTTCATCGTGGGCTCCCTCTGACATATACATAAATCCAATAGACCTATCTGCATACACAGTATCCCCAATAAGCTGAGTTAGATTTATCTCGAAGTATCCATCATGGTCATAGGTAAATGTCTTAGCATTAATCCCTATCATCCCTACTGAATCTGTATCAGATTTACTTGTGCAGTTTATAGAAACTTCGCTATTAGTCGTAGATATATTCTCTGCTGTAATCAAAGTCTTAATATAATTATAGGATCCATAGGAATCTATCATTATACTACTATCCTGTATGTTAAAGGTTGAACCTGTTTCACTTGAAGCTGCAATCCAGTTCATTCCGTTACCAGCTTCATACACTTCTTCCCCTACTACATTAATTTCACTATTTTCTATAGTTAAGGTATCTACAAAGTATACTCCACCTGATAGTTTTTCATCAGCTGTAATTGCGCTACCACTTATCTTTATATCTCCACTATCAGCAGTACCATCTAGCATTACAATTACGGAAGTATTTTCTAAAGAAATTGCCACATCTTCTATTGTTACATTATTTTTAGTGTGGATTAAATGCATAATGGTTTCTTCATCACCAAAAGCACCTGTATTTACCACTAAGCTTCCTGTTTCATCACTGGAGGTTAATGTAATTGGCTCATAACTGTGGATAACATCATAGATATTCCCACTAATTGTGTTTTCACCCTTTAGATCTATGGTGTAGTTAGTAATATCTGTATCAGTAACATCGCCAATTTTAATTGCGTCCTCTAGTGTAGTGGCAGTTTCATTTGAGATAACTGCACCATCTAGTGTTAGAGTATTTGTTGCCGTGTCAAAACTTACTGTGCCATCTCCTAGTACATCAGTTAGATTTTCTTCGGTTACCTGTACACCCTCAACCCAAATTGGATAGGTAGTTACTGTTGGCGCTACATCTTCCTCAATTTTCACATAGGAATTTTTAGAATATGTATCTGTACCAGCCTCTGTTACTATAATTTCTGTATCTGTAGCGTCCTTGGAGGTAATCTTAATACCTGTTGTTGGCAGAATAAATGCAGTGTATTCTGCACTACTTCCAGCAAAGGCTGGTTTATATGTGTTAGTAGATATTGTTTCTACCTCTACTGTACCACCATTATAGGTAAATGTATCAGCCATAACACCTGTAGCACTTCCGCTCCCTGTGGAAAGGTATATACCTAGCTGGCTATCTGCCACTGTTACTGTATTACCTGCGATCCCCATAGCTAATTTTGTAGAATCTACATTAATATTCATGGTGCTATCTGTTATAGTGGTGCTGTTAGCATCGCTAAATGCAGTATATACATGAGATGTTGAGATGTCAAAGTCAACAGTAGATCCCCCTGTAATATCAACTGTAGCAAAGCCCAGTATCCCAGCTGTTGCCCCACTGCTAATTACCTGTAGGTTAGAGTTGTCTACAGTTAACTTAGAAGCACCATCGATAGCTTTTTCTGTATCACTAATAACAAGGTTTGTCCCTTGAAGGCTTAGACTGCTATCTATGTTAATAGCTACTATTCCATCTGCCACACCTCCAGCAGAATTAATGGTTAATTTACCACTGTCATCTACTGACTTCATGGTAATAGGAGATAGGGATAATATACCATCGCTATTTCCAGCTGGAATAGTGATAGCATTATCACCTACTAGTTCAATTATTAACTCTGTAAAACCATTATCAGTAACATCCTCCACAACTACAACACCCTCAATAGTAGCATCAGTTAGTGTTAATGTATATGTAATTGGATCAAAACTTACTGTACCATCTCCTAGTACATCGGTCATATTTTCAGAGGTTACCGAGGTATCTTTTACTACTAGGGGATAGTTTACCACACTAGGCAGAGTAGATAGGGAAACATACGCCATTGTGTAGTATTCGCTTGGGTGTGATGAAGATGAATCATATGCTTCCTCTTTACTATTACCTACAGTAGCAGTAACTGGATCTTCTCCAAATATTATATTAAATGGCGCTGCACTGCCATCTTCATTAAGCATACCAGTAAATGCCATATTAAAGTAAGGCATTTTGGTGTGATCAGAATTTACTGTAAATCTACCACTGTTAAAGTTAAAATTAGTTCCACCTACTCCAATGGATAAGGCTGTAGGATCACCTGTTAGGTGTATATCAACTATGCTATCGGTAGAGGTAAGGGTAGTTATATACCCAATACCTACTATATTTTCTCCACCATCTAAGGCAATGTCCACTGTGCTATCGGTAAAGGTTATAGCTCCACCAGCGTTAATACCAACAGCCCCTGGAGTGTTTCCACTATAACCATCACTGTTAATATCACAGCTAATACTAATTTCACTATTATTTGTAATATCAATATCACTACCAGCATCTAAGCCATTTTCCATAACTGTACCTGTAATAGATACCTTAGAATTATTTATGCCTAGACTACTTTCCTCTGTACCACCATCAACACTGGCATAAATATTATTTATTACTAGGTCGGTATCAACTATCTCTAGTCTATCATGATAAAGGATACCATTGCCATTGAGTGTGTTTGCCACACCCTCTATTATTAGGGTATCCTCTGGTAAATCAGAGCTAATTCTTAAATCCCCAAAGACTTTAATAGCAGCATTTCCATGATTTTTTATAATATTATTAGTTCCCTTTATATCAAGATGAAATAGATCAGGGTTAACTTCCCCACCAACACCTATTACAATCTGCTCCATTATTGTTGCATCTTCCAGTGTTAGGGTGTATGTATCTGGGTTATAGCTTACTGTAGCCCCTTCATCACCTTCCCCTAGAACATCGGTCATATTATCAGAGGTTACCTGTGTAGTACCAATCCATACTGGGTATAAGGTTGGCTCAGCTATAGGCATAATGCTAAATGTTGCCATCTGTGGCAGTTCAGTTGGAACTGGGCTTTCCAGTGGCTGTTCTGTAGTTGTTGGTTCTTCGGTGCCTACTGGCTCTTCGGTGGCTGTTGGCTCCTCTGTGCCTGTTAGCTCATGGGTGCCTGTTGGCTCTTCGGTAGCTGTTGGCTCTTCGGTAGCTGTTGGCTCTTCGGTAGCTGTTGGCTCTTGGGTACCTACTGGCTCTTCTGTGCCTGTTGGCTCCTCTGGGGTTGTTTCCACAAACTGGATTGAATCTGTTATTTCCATTATTGCGTGACTTGTGATGATAGTGTTAAAATTCGGCATTACTAGCCCTATAGCTAGAAGTAGTGCCATGATTTTTACACTGATTAGTTTGTTGGTAAATCGACTTTTCATCTTCTTTTCCTTTCGTATTCATAATTTTATATAATGTCTATATATTATGCTAGAATAAATTTTACTATAGATTTTGTTACATGTCAATTACACCGACTTAGTAAAGGCTTTCCTCAGATATTTTCTACATTTTGCATAATTAATAAGGCTATAATCACAAGGATTATTGCAATTTTTCTATGATTAAATCCACAAATATCCATCATTTAGGCATAATCTTACTTTTGTAATATCATTAGTAACTACCATAGATACATGTATAGCTATATCATATATAACACTTGTAACAAATCACTACAAACCACAACCCTCTTAGTTTAGCACCTTAAAACCACAAAAAAAACAAGGGCTCTTACTTCCCTTGTTCTTTATAATTATATTTCTTTGTAAAACATTACTGCATAAAATCCATTGCCATAAGTGCCATAGTTCTAGTGCATAGTTTCACCGACTGATCCTTTACATGGAAATCAGGATGGTGCATGGATACTCCCCCACCTGTACCTATAAATATAAAGCAACTGGGGGCAATCTCAGTATAAAAACCAAAATCCTCTCCACCTAACATAAACTGATCCCCCGTGTAGATATTACCTTCTACAGCTTCTGGGATACCCTCTAGTAACTTAGCTTTATTACTTTCTAATAAATCTGCCACCTGTGCCGATAGTTTAGGATCGTTATAAACCGAAGAATACCCCTCTTTTAGGGTAATCTCTGCACTGCCTCCGTAACTTTCTGCAATACCCTTTACCACCTGTGGGATTTTATCCATAAATATCTGTCGAGACTCTTTATCAGAGTTTCTCATCATCGCCGACATCTCCACCTGATCTGCTATAATATTAGCAGCTGTTCCACCTTTAATCGTTCCTATATTAATAGTGCTTCTACTCATTGGGCTAATATTCTTTAGCTGTATATTATAGATAGCTGGAATTATAGCTGAGGCAATCTGTATAGCGTCCACCCCTACCTGTGGTGTAGAGGAATGCCCTGCCTTACCCTTTATAACTATTCCAATGCCGTCAGAATATGATGTGGCATTTCCATAGGCTATTCTAATTGTGCCAATAGGCTCTGGGGAAACATGTAGTGCAAAACAAGCATCTGGCACTTCTTCCATTAAGCCGGCTTTAATCATCTCCCTGCCTCCACCACCATTTTCCTCTGCTGGTTGGAATACTAATTTAATTCTGCCTGTCCAGTGTTCCTTAGTGGAATTAAGCACCTCTGCCACTGCTAAGAGATTAGCCGTATGGGCGTCATGGCCACAGGAGTGCATTACATTAGCCACCTTAGAGCTGTAAGGGTGCTTGCCACTTTCCTGCATAGGCAGGGCGTCCATATCTGCCCTAAGCATTAGAAGTTTACCCTCTTTGCCACTGTCAATTAAAGCTATAGTACCTGTTTCTACAGGGCTTCTTTCATAGGGAATGCCCATTCTTTCCAGCTCACTGCGCACTAGTTTGGCTGTGTTATATTCCTTAAAGGATAACTCAGGATTTTCATGGATAGTATGCTTAATATTTAGGTAATAATCTTCTATTCTATCAGAGATATTATTAATCAGTTGTAGTAAATTCATAATCTCTACCCTACCTTCCCATTGTTAAGGTTAGTAACCTATGGTAGTACCCATTATAATTGTAGCACATAATACTACAAATATTATGCTATATACAGGCACAATAAATTTATACCATCTTGATAGTGTTGTTTTTGCCTGACTTATACAAGCTAGTAGAATAACGCTAGTTGGGGCAAGTAGATTGGTAAATCCATCACCGAATTGTAGTGTTAATACAGCCATCTGACGAGTTACTCCGATTACATCGGATAGTGGTGCCATCATTGGCATCATTATTGCTGTCTGTCCTGAGCCAGAGGTAATGAATATATTAATAATAGCATTCGCTATAAACATACCAATACCAGCAAGGCTACTACTTAAACTGCTTAGTGGTAGGGACATATAGTAAACAACAGTGTCAAGGATTAAGGATTTAGTAAGGATTACATTCATAACACTTGCCAGTATCATAAATACAACTACACCTATTATGTTCTGACTACCCTTAACAAATTCATTCATGATTTTATCAACTGGATATCTAGCTAGTATGCCACAGATAATACCAACAGGTAGCATAATAGAGCCTAGTGAAAGAGTGTTAAATCCAAGCACTGCAGATCCAAGTGCAAATAGTATAAATGAGCCAAAAAATACAATTAGTATTAACCATTCGCAGATGGATAGAGGTTCTACTTTGGTTATAATATTTACATCGGTAGCATCTTTAAAGTCATTTTCCCAAACTTTTGGGTCTCTGCGACTTTTATTTGCCACCCACATCATATATAGTGAAACTATACCTAGATTTATTATAGTTACAGCTGTTCTTAGCTCACTGCCACTAAAAGGTGCTATACCTGCTATAGTTTGTGCCATAACAGTTGTTAGAGGATTAAATGGAGAGGACATAAATCCTGTGTAGGAGCCCATCACTATAAGTCCTACGGCAAATGTTCTATCGCATTTTAACTGGCTGGCAATGGAAAGGGATAATGGTATAAACAGAGCACAGGTGGAAATCATCGATCCCAGTGTGCCAAAGAAACCCATTGTATAGATAAATGCAGGTATAATCCATACAGATTTATCCTGTAATTTATTACAAAGCATCATTATGGTACGGTCTAGTACCCTTGTGGAATTAACGATACCCATCATACCACCCATAATTATAATAACAATAAATAATGCCCCAAAGGAAGCATAAACTGTTTCGCCTAGGGTCATAACTACATCTGAGGGTGATAGATAGACTTTTTCTATCTGCTGATATGTGCCAGGTACTGCCATTTTATCTACATATTCATAGCTACCTGAGGGAATTATAAAGGACATGATATAAACTACTAGAATAATAACCATTATTATAGTCCACATACTAAGTGGCTTTTTGGTTGCTTTTGCTTCTGCTGTTTTCATTAGTGATCCTCCGTTAATTTGTATAAGTTACATTTTATGTATGCTTTATGTAACATTATACATTAAATTGTAACATTTTGTCAATATAAACACCTAATATTACTAAATATTTACCCCTCCTCTTTACCATGGCATCTCAATTAGCTCTAATCAGTGAATTATTTACCTAAAAACGGTAAATATTGTCAAGTAATCTATTGGTAACATGATAATGAGAATAATTAACAAAATCTTTAATAGCTATACAACTGCCATAGGCTCTATAGAGGCCATTATCTATTGACAAAATCACCTATATACTATACTATTAAATATGTATGAAATAACAGGCTAATACTGTGGTTTTAGTTTGTTATAACAATGGTTTTATTATAAATCACCTGTAATATAAGGAGGAAATAGAAATGAGCAATCCAATCCGTACTAGGTTTGCCCCTAGTCCAACAGGATATATGCATGTAGGAAACCTTAGAACTGCACTATATGCCTATCTAACAGCAAAAAACACAGATGGTAACTTTATCCTAAGAATAGAGGATACCGATCAGGAGCGTCAGGTTGAGGGGGCAGTGGACATTATCTACAACACCCTAAGAGAAACTGGTCTTATCTGGGACGAAGGCCCTGATATTGGTGGCCCTGTAGCACCTTACATCCAGAGCGAAAGAATGTCCATGTATAAGGACTACGCCCTAGAGCTAATCGAAAAAGGCACAGCTTACTACTGTTTCTGTGATAAGGAACGCCTAGAAGAAAGTCGTACACTACAGAAGGCTAGTGGCATGATCCAGAAATATGACAAGCACTGTTTAGGCCTATCCAAGGAAGAAATTCAGGCTAAACTTGATGCCAATATCCCTTATGTTATTAGACAGAGTATCCCAACAGAGGGCACAACTACCTTTGAGGATATTGTTTATGGCACAATTACGGTGGATAACGCAACACTGGACGATCAGGTACTAATTAAAACTGATGGTATGCCTACCTATAACTTTGCAAATGTTGTTGATGACCACACAATGGGTATGACCCATGTAATTAGAGGTAGCGAGTATCTATCCTCCACACCTAAGTACAATCTACTTTATAAGGATTTCGGTTGGGATCTTCCTACCTACATCCATTGTCCTCCAGTAATGAAGGACGCTACTAGCAAGCTATCTAAGAGAAATGGCGATGCTTCCTATCAGGATCTAGTAGCTAAGGGTTATCTAAAGGATGCTGTACTAAACTACATCCTACTACTAGGTTGGAGCCCTAAGGGTGATGAGGAAATCTTTACCCTAGAGGAGATGATTAAGGAGTTTGATCCAACTGGCATCTCCAAATCTCCATCAATCTTTGACCCACAGAAGCTAAAATACATTAACTCCACATATATTAAGAAGCTTTCTCCAGAAGCTTTCCATGAGGCTGCACTGCCTTGGATTAGAAAGTCCGTTACTAGAGAAGATGTAGACACAGCTCTTATCTCCTCTATTATCCAGAATAGATGTGAAGTTCTAGAGGATATTGTGGAGCAGTTAGACTTTGTAGACAGCTTACCTGAATACTCTGACGAGCTATATGTAAGCAAAAAGATGAAAACAAATCAGGAAACTTCCCTAGTGGCACTAAAGGAAATCCTTCCTACACTAGAAGCTCTTGAGGATTACTCTATGGAGGGTATCCACAGCGCTCTATTTGCTAAGATAGAGGAGCTAGGTGTTAAAAACGGTTACCTACTATGGCCTGTTCGTGTGGCTGTAAGTGGTAAGCAGTTTACTCCAGGTGGTGGTGTTGAGCTTTGTGCAATTCTAGGCAAAACAGAAACCATCGCTCGTGTTAAAGCAGGTATTGCTAAACTAGAAGCACTAGCGTAATACAGAAGTAATTAATAAGGAACTGTGACGATTTGTCTTTTCGTCACAGTTCCTTACTTATAAATTATAGGGTGTATCCCCTCACACCAATGTGGTGAGGGGATACACCCTTATTTTGATTTATACTATCTTCCTGTTGGTGGATTAGGTTTTCCATCATAGGTTGGGGCTGTTTCTATATCAATATCTGGCTCTGGCTCTAGCACCTCATCATCAAGAGGTAGTTCCTCATCAGATATAATATAGCTACCTAGCACACTAGTTCTAAACTCCCATGCCTTTTCTTTGGTATTGTATTCTAGGTTGTTTATCTCCTCTACAACTCCGTCATTAAGTTCATAGATAAACATATCATCATCGGTGTAGAAGAACATCTGTCCATTACGGTTAAATCTAGGCTCTTCCTCAAAGTTTATAAAGTCTAGATTAGCAAATCCGTATTTACGGGATATGGCATCGTCCCAATCTACATTGTAGGATAGGTCAAGATCTCTCTGTCCGCTTACATCAACTACAAACATAGCATCACTACCAAAGAATATTGCAACTTCGTCTGCATCCTCATCAAAGGTAACTACGGAATCTTCATTTACCTCAATATCAATGTCGCCATCTTGAGCCTCTCCGTCTGCGTATTCCCCTTTGGATAAAGTTACTATAGCCTCTACCTGATAATCCATAGCATCACTGCGATTTGTTCCTATACCTACATATCCCACTATATCCTCATTGTCAGTACCGGAATACTTATCAGTATCTATCTCAACAAAGTAGTAATAATCTGTACCACTGTCGGTAATAGTAGCCCTTGTTTGTGGGCCTTCAGTATTCACCTCAAAGTGGTGGTTACCCAGCCCTGCTTCAAATAGCGCTAGGGCATTAGCCTTGGACTCATCGGTGGCAATATTCTTGCCATCGCTTTCTAGTATAAACTGTATACCAGAGGCAGTTCCCACTCCAAAGGCTGTTAGGCTACTTTGGGTATAACCATCCTGTTTATACTCCACTACACTACTTGCTGTTACTGTAGGTGTAGCTGTTTTACCTGCAAGATCTACTAAGGCTACATCTGCCAGTATGGAGTCTTCATTAGGGTAGTATTTATCATCTTTAAAATATCCTACACCATTTGCCTCTTTATAATCCGAAGGCAGTGTAATATCATCTAGGGTAAAGTAACGATTAGTTACCCCGTCTTCGTCCATTTTAAAGTATCCGTTAGACTGAGTGGACTCTATCTCACTAGCTGGGTATACTGTTTCCCCTATAGCTGGAGTTTCTCCGTCTACATAATAGCCATTGGTGGAAGCAACAGATATACCTGCTGCTGAAAAAGCTGTGTTAACAGCTGTAATATTATCAGCATATAGCCATCTGCCATTAATATAATAAGCATATCCTGTAGTTGGATAACTATGTCCATCTTCTAATATTCTTAAAGCCAAACTTCTACCGTCATAACTAGCTGGCAGTGGCACTGCTGGAGCTGGAGCTGGAGCTGGGGTTGGGGTAGGACTTGGGCTTGGTGTAGCTGTCGCCGTTGGGCTTGGGCTTGGTGTAGCTGTCGCCGTTGGGCTTGGGCTTGGTGTAGCTGTTGTCGTTGGACTTGGGCTTGGTGTAGCTGTTGTCGTTGGACTTGGGCTTGGGGTAGCCGTCGCCGTAGGGCTTGGGCTTGGTGTAGCTGTCGCCGTTGGCTCTGGGGTTTCCGTAGCTGTAGCCGTTGTTGTTGGGCTAGGACTTGGTGTAGCCGTTGTTGTTGGGCTAGGACTTGGTGTAGCCGTTGCCGTTGGGCTTGGACTTGGGGTAGGGGTTGGCGTTGGTGTTGGGGTCGGCGTCGGCGTCGGTGTTGGTGTTGGCGTTGGTGCGTACAAAGGCGCCACTGGTTCTGGATCTGGCTCAGATATTGCATCTGCATCTAAAGGGGACGCTAAGGCTGTTAAATTGTTGCCTTCGTCCTTAGAAAACAGCACATGGCCTAATCCAGTATTATACATCTTCTCAATGTTCATAAGTATAGCTTTGCTAGGGTCTACTGTTGCATCTGGGGACTGTTCCTCTACGCCCATGTATTCATAGGTGGTAATAGACCCTGAGTTATCAGCCTGAATATACTGGCTGGTGGTTACAAACCTACCATTATTTAATATCTCTCCACCATCTTTAATGTAAAACTCTCCTGAGGTTGATGTGGTATAGTCATCAAAGGTATCAATAACCGCTGCCTTATCGGTGTAGTATCTATCAGGATTTAGTGAATAGTAGGCAGCTGTACCTACAGCATCTAGCCCTAGGTCTACCCTTATTTTATCTGCTACTTCGGTTTTGCTGTCAAAGTAGAAATCCTCTATCCCGTTAAAATATCTATAGCCCTGTAGTTTCTGAATACCTACTAAAGGGTCAGCTAATAAACTATCCTCATCAGCATAGTATTTACCTTCGTATTGATATGATCCTGCTTGACCTGTTAAGGTAATAAAGCCCATTGCATTATATCTATTGGCATCTTTTTCAAAAGCAGCCATAAAAGCTGTTCTTAATTTACTCTGATCCTCTAGATCGCTGGTGCTATTAATACCACTTGTCTCACCTGTGGTTATTCCATAGGTAAGACCTCCATATGTAAGGTAGATTATTTCAGGGACTTTTATTAAATCATAGGTTACATTATTGGCTTTTTTCTTAACAATGTCCTCATCCTCTACATAGGCGCCACCAATATCCCAATCGGTGTATACTCTATATCTGTCTATCATATCATTGTCAATGTCCTCTGGGGCAACTATCCCCTCGCCATCAACTATAAGCAGATAAAACTCATCTCCTGCATCCATGGTACTATCGGTTAACTCTTCAAGATAGTTTTCATCTTCATTCATTACATATATAGTACCTGATTGGTCAACTACTGGCAGAGGCTCCAAATCTGCTAGGGCATCTACCCCTGTGGGAAACATCATTGCCACAGCTAGAATAAAGGATAAAATCTTTTTCTTATTCATACTATTTTCCCCTTTCCCTTATCTATAATATCTTCTTGAAATATCCTGTAAAATCCATTAAGAACTATCTTAATATTACTATTTTAGCAGTTTATTGCATTATAATCCATAATAGTAGTATATAATAAATAATCTACTTTTGCAAGGGGCTTTTAATGTTATTATTTTGTTACAAAATGTAATTAGGGGTGGGTGGCTAAGGATACCACAGAATACCCATCTGCATAGGGGGATAAATTGTCAATTATGATAATAAACTTACATTATTCCCTCTGCAGAAAATTTACCATTGTAATACTTTACCTTGCTTGGTATAATATACTAGGTATTAATTTAGAATACTATTAAAGAAAACACGCCAAAGAAAGGACAAAATTCATGAAGATTAAAAAGCTATTATCCCTAGCCTTCACCCTAGTATTATCGGTAATACTACTGCCAACTACCGCATATGGAGATGTAAATGACATTTTTATCTACACTGATCCAGAGGAAGGAATAACATTAAGGTATAAAGTATTATCAGAAAACCCCCACGAAGTGGCTGTATTGCCCTTTGATAACGACCACGCCCAAATTACTGAGGAATTAAAAACACGCTCTACCATCACCCTGCCCTCACAGGCTACTAACCCTGATAACAATGAGGTTTACACTGTTGTAGCTACAGCTATTGCTTATAATGGGAGGCTTAATGCAGGTCCATTTTATGGCTTTAATAATCTGCAAACAGTAAACCTGCCTGACACCCTTAGGGAAATCGGGGATTCCACTTTTTACAATTGTACTTCCCTAGAATCAGTTAACCTAGTTGACTCTATAGAAACCATTGCTTCCTATGCATTCTATGGCTGTAGTAACCTTGAATCTATAACACTACCAGATAACTTAACAGATATTGGAGCGAGTGCTTTTGAATACTGTGAGGCTTTAACCTCTATAGTATTGCCTGATAATATTACCACCATAGAAAATAGCACTTTTAAAGACTGTGAGAGTTTAACCTCTATAATATTACCTGATAATATGACCACCCTAAAAAACAGTGCTTTTGAAGGCTGTACTGGACTTACTTCCATTGTCCTTCCTGCTGACCTTCAGTTAATTGGTAGTGGTGCATTTTCTTCTTGCACCTCCCTTAACAATGTAATAATACCGCCGTTTGTTACACAAGTAGAGATTTTTGCCTTTTCAAATTGCTCTAATATGGATACCATATATTTTGATGGTCCCACCCCTTCTTTCGGTATGAAACCCTTTGATTTTACCCATGCTGACCTAACACTATACTACAATCCATCATCTGCTGGCTGGGATACCGTTACTGGATTACCAGATGCTGAATTACCAGATATTGAACCAGCAGTTATCTCCACCCCTGCCACTCCACCATCTAACAGCCTAGAGGATCTATTTGCTGATTTGACTATTTCGGTGGGAGATGTTCTACCAACTAGCCATAATGGATATGCCCTACAGTGGTCTTATGATGAGGAGTTTTTCTCCCATGATCTTACAGCTACTAAGTCAGGTCTAGCTTATCTAACTGCAAAACAGCTAATACCACTAACTATACCTGAGGGACTTTTTTCAGGCATAGATGAAGATGGCAATCCACTGCCTACCTTAACAGCTGAGATTGCTATAATTGGCGAAGATGGTAGTATCACCGATGACAGTTCTTATGGTTCTACAGGTGGAAGTGTTAAAGCTCCTACATTACTAGAAGGTGGCAAGCAAGCTATATCAGCTGGTAGCCCACTAACAGTGAAAACCGACGGTAGAATAGAGGAATATCTATACACTAGAATTAACGGTATCATTATCCCAGAGAAATACCTAACCCTAAAATCCGGCAGTGTAATTCTTACCCTTAAATCCGACTATACTGCTACTCTTGAGGCTGGTGACTACGAGATTTCGGTAGTGTCCAATACTGGTGCTACTAAAACCACCTTTACCATTACAGAGGAAGATGTTGTGGCTATGGAGCCTTTAGATGAGGCTACCAAGACAGATGAAATTACAGTTAAAGAAAATCCTGCTACAGGACGATAGTCTTATCACTTTATACTATACAAAAACCCCAGTAAAGAGGCTTTGTAAGCTTTCTTTACTGGGGTAATTTATGCTTTTTTATAAATAATCTCCACTATGTTCCGATTATTTATAAGTTAAAAAGTAATAGTAAAAAGTGAATACATCCAATTGTATTGGCTGGTGTTGGTGTGGCTTCGCCACATTTATAAAATAGAAAATCAAAGATTTTCACCTTCACTTTTCATTCTTCACTTTTCATTCTTCACTTTTCACTTTTCACTTATTAACTATTCCCTCACCATAGGCAAAGGAATACACCTCAAAACTGTTGTATAAACTTAATTTATAATTACTTCTTGTTAGCAGATCTCTGTCTTTGCTGATTAGATAGAATCTTCTTTCTCAGACGGATATTCTGTGGTGTTACTTCTAATAGCTCATCATCAGCCATAAACTCCAGTGCTTCTTCCATGCTCATCTTCTTAGCAGGAACTAGACGAAGTGCATCGTCAGAACCACTAGCACGCATATTTGTAACCTGTTTTCTCTTACAAACATTTACAGCTAGGTCGTCACCCTTAGGGGACATACCAACGATCATACCCTCATATACAGGGGTACCAGGTGTAATAAATAGAACACCTCTGTCCTGTGCATTGTATAGACCGTAAGTTACAGCTTCACCGGATTCAAAAGCAACTAGGCTTCCTACATGACGCTGAGGAATCTCACCCTTATATGGCTGATATCCGTTAAATACAGAACTCATAATACCTTCACCACGAGTAGCTGTTAGGAAGGCGCTCTTATATCCAAATAGTCCACGAGCAGGTACTAAGAATTCAATTCTCATTCTGCTACCCTGTGGTGCCATGTGGGTTAACTCACCTTTACGCTCACCCATAGCTTCCATAATGCTTCCCATATATTCCTCTGGAACATCAACTACTAGATTTTCAATAGGCTCATGGCGCTCACCATCAATATCCTGGAACAGAACTCTCGGTGTGGAAACCTGAAACTCAAAGCCTTCACGACGCATTGTTTCAATAAGGATGGAAAGATGCATCTCACCTCTACCACTTACCTTAAAGCTCTCTGCAAGCTCGGTGTCTTCTACTCTTAGGGATACATCTTTTAGTAGCTCTTTGTATAAACGCTCTCTTAAGTGACGAGATGTTACAAACTTACCTTCTCTACCTGCAAATGGGCTGTCATTTACAGAGAATGTCATCTCAACTGTTGGAGCAGAAATCTGCATAAATGGCAGTGCTTCTGGGTTTTGTGCATCACAGATTGTATCACCGATAGTAATATTCTCAATACCGGAGAAACAGATAATATCTCCCACCTTAGCAGTGTCGCAAGCTGTTCTCTTTAGGCCTTCAATCTGGTATAGGTTTACGATTTTTCCTCTGTATGGCTTATGTGCTTCGTGGAACTCAGCTACCATTACATCTTGATTCTGCTTAACAGATCCACGCTCAATTCTACCGATACCAATTCTACCAACATACTCATTGTAGTCAATAGAGGAAACTAGCACCTGTAGTGGAGCTTCTTCGTCGCCTTCCTGAGCAGGAACATGCTCTAGGATTTTATCAAATAGTACTGTTAGATCATCATCAAGCTTCTCTGGAGAAACCCCAGCAATACCCTGTCTACCAGAACAGAAGATAATCGGGCTGTCTAACTGCTCATCATTAGCATTTAGATCAATTAGTAGTTCTAGTACTTCATCTACTATTTCATATGGTCTTGCATCAGGACGGTCAACCTTATTTATTACAACAATTACACGATGGCCTAGTTCTAGCGCCTTCTGTAGTACGAATCTTGTCTGTGGCATAGGCCCTTCAAAAGCATCTACCAGTAGAACAACTCCGTTTACCATCTTAAGTACACGCTCAACCTCACCACCGAAATCAGCATGTCCAGGTGTGTCAACGATGTTAATCTTAACGCCATTGTAGTGAGCAGATGTGTTCTTTGCTAGGATTGTAATCCCTCTTTCACGCTCTAGGGCATTGGAATCCATTACTCTGTCCTCTACTACCTGATTCTCTCTAAATGCGCCACCTTGCTTTAGCATTTCATCAACCAGTGTTGTTTTACCGTGGTCAACGTGGGCGATGATTGCTATGTTTCTCAAATCTTCTCTAATCACAATATGATCCTTTCTCTTTATCCAATATTATTATTTTTTGGATATAACTTGCTTATATTTATCTACATAGCTAGTGACGGGCTTTAGCCCGTCACTAGTAAAATAACCATTATTACTAATACATTCTTATAACAGATATAACCCTACCTAGCACCGACACTTCATCTACTATTATCGGGTCCATGTTGTCGTTTTCTGGCTGTAGGCGATACCTGCCCTTTTCCTTGTAGAAACGCTTTACTGTTGCTTCATCATCTACCATTGCCACAACTATCTCTCCGTTGTCACAGGTAGGCGTTTGCTGACAGATAATAATATCTCCATCAAGGATTGCTGCATTTATCATGCTATCTCCCCTAACATTAAGGGCGAATAAATCTCGCTGATGCCCCTTGTACATTGGGGAAAATGGAATATAATCGGTAATTTGATGGGCTGCTAGTATTGGCTGTCCTGCTGCTACCTGCCCCACCAGTGGCACCCTAACCACACTGTTATTACCAGCTAGTTGGATACTTCTATTTAGATTGTTAGAGCTTTTAATAAAGCCTTTTTCCTCTAATATCTTTAGATATTTATGAGCTGTAGAGGTGGATTTTATGCCAACAGCATCACATATCTCTCTAACTGTAGGAGATAATCCTTCTCCTAATCGCTGGGTTACATACTGAAGTATTAACTGCTCTAGTTCTTCCCTTGCTGGTCGCATACAATTCCCTCCTTATCTCTAGGGGATATTTTAATCAATTATAGTATTATACCACACTCTTGTCCTTGGTGCAAGCAGTTCTAGTCTTTAGTTAGCTTTACAGTTTTTCTTTGCTGCTTGGTGGACACTTTGTGCTCGTACATTCTCTTATCAGCTAGACTTATAAGATCTTGTACCCCTAGCCTGTTTTTACTAGATACATTTACTACACCGTAACTAATGCTAGTTGAATAGGGTTTTCTGTGGCGAGTGGCAACCTCGTTAATGCTCTGGAAGCATTTCATAGTCTTAAATCCACCTATATATCCATCTGAATCCAGTCCCACAACTAAAAACTCATCGCCACCTAGTCGTGCAACTGTTTGCTCGTTAAATACCTGTAGCAGATTATCTGCCACCGACTTAATGTAAAAGTCACCTTCATTATGTCCATAGTTGTCATTTACATATTTTAGCCCGTTCATATCAATATATGCTATAAAGAAATTCTCTTTATCCAGTAGATATCTACCAATCTGCTCTATAGCCACATCTCGGGTATATGTGCCTGTTTGGGTATCGAAGATAGCTTCTTTTTCTAGGCTTGCTATAAACTGCTTTTCCTTTACAAGATCGTCCGATAGAGTTTTATACTTTGACATCTGAATTTGTAGTGAGGCAAAGTGATAAGCATAAAACAGTGAGGCAAAATACCCCATAAATGTCCATACCCCAACCACTAAATATGCATAGTTTATGCTGTAATCGTGGAAATTTGCTAGTACAGTGGTATATGTTACAAATAAAATAAGGATTACCGATACCAGTGTTGTAACGGAGAATTTAATATTCTTTTTATCAGCTAGAATTGTATCCATATACACCTTAGACAGCTTGTTTCTAACTGTGCTTATGGTGGATATAGAGGACAAAAAAGTTATAGATATAATAAAGGTAGACAGGGTAATATCCTGTACTATCTCCGACACTGGCATCTTTATAACCAGTGATAGTATAGTTAGTATTATCAGTCTTTTAGAGAAGATATTCACTACAAAGGACATAGCCCCAAAGAAATTCTTACTCATATCATGGTGGAATATTAACCTATACTGAACCATGGTAGATAGTATAATCAGCACCATTAATATAAAGTCATATCTCATGCCATAGTTTATGGCAAATCCAATATACAATATTCCATTGGCTACCCCTGTAATAATGGTGGTAGGTATAATGGAGTTATTCTGGCCTAGTATATATGAAGAATAACTAAACATTGTGTAGTAATAGGGGGCAAAGGATAGTATAAGTATAGGCAGTAGATAATCCTTAAACATCTCTATGTTAAGCTCTAGGTTCATCTAAACTCCCCCCTATCCCTGTAAAATTCCGCTTTATTTTTAAACATCTCAGCGTCTGCTTTTTCTATTATAACAGCAGTACCCGCCTCTAGTAGGTCTTTATCAACTATTACCCAGCCTAAACTAGCAGACACCAGGTGACTGCTAAAGGAATTGTACATGTCAATATTTGTTTCTATGCGATATACCACTGTTTCCATTATAGACTGGTCAGCTTCATTTATTACAACTAAAAATTCGTCACCACTAATTCTAGCCACAACATCTTCCTCTCTAAGAGACATGGAAACTGCGTTGGCAATCTGTATTAGTAGCTTATCTCCAGCAGAGTGACCTAGGGTATCATTAATATGCTTTAGCCCGTTTACATCAATGAATATTACCCCAAAATCCGTTCTAGCTGCTGCACAGTAATTATCAATTATGGATAGTATGTATTTCTTATTATATAGATTTGTTAGCTCATCTCGGTCAATTTTACTTTGTAGCTTGTCCTTAACCTGAGATACTGCACGATGTTCCTCTCTAATGGCGTCGGTATATCTTTTGTAAACTACCATTCTTACAAAGTGTATTGTGTAGATAAATATATAGTAGAACATAACTATGCTAAAGACCGTCATTGCTGCTAGAAGTATTGCCTGTTCCACATAATAGTATCTTGACAGGAATAACTGAGCAAAGATAGAGTTGGTAATCACTACTGCTGTCGCAAATATAGCTAACATATAGGAGTATTGATCAGAGCTAGTTAGCCTTTTAATATCTGATAGTGCGATAATCTGGGCTTTTTCCATGCCCACTTCTAAAAGCAGCAGCACCACTATTAGAATTACACAGGTTATAAACAGGCTCTCATACCTGTATCTGGGTATCTCCACTGTCGCATAGGGATATATTCCACTATTTACCCCAACAATGTAGGACACCACCAAATGAACCATGGATATATGCATAATGAATATTGAGGCTCCTGCCCAAATCTGTTTAAATGACGCCTCGGATATGGTTTTAAACTCAATCATCAGCACCAGCAAACAGCCCATATAAACAAGATAATGGGGGAGATGTAGTTGGTAGACCACATATATTAAAATGGTGTTTAGAGATGTAAATAGAAGTTTTAGTATATTGCTTTCTATACTGTGGGATAGAATTTTTGTAGCGTATCTAAGTATGTAAAAATTATATATAAAAAAGGACAACAAAGATGCGATTAGATAGATATCAGTTTCAGTCATAGTATGCCTCCTTAGTATTTCTGTCTGTGATAATATTCTGCCATTTATCCACCTTAGTCTAGCTGTGTACAAACAGCATATATTCTCAGAATAATTATATCACTTTTGACATAGTTAGTCAAAGAAATCTACAATTATTTTCACGAAAATAACGGATTTTCTATAAAATATACTTTTTCTAGAAAATTTTACTTTATTTTGCATATATAGATTTTATATTTTGTTGTAATATAGGGAATGTTCGGGGTTATTGGCACTCATGACCCTGGAGTGCTAAAATAATTGTAAATAAATTGTTAAAGCCCTTGACAAGGTAAAAAAAACATGGTAAAGTGATACCACTGGCACTCGAAGTCACAGAGTGCTAAAAGAGGGAGGTCGGATCATAACTATGAAAAGTAACCACCGTAGAATGGAAGTCCTATCAGCTATTATCGAAACATATATAGCCTCAGGAGATCCTGTTGGTTCTAAGCTAGTGGCAGAGATACTAGGCAACACCGTTTCTCCCGCTACTATTAGAAATGACATGGCTGGGCTTTTTGATATGGGACTGCTGGAACAGCCCCACACCTCTGCCGGAAGAACACCCTCCCATCTAGGTTATCGCATGTATGTGGATAATTTCATGGTGGTAAAACCCATCCTTAGAGATGAGGTGGCAAACCTTGAGGCAATGTTCAATGTGCGAAACCCCGATCCAGATAAACTTCTTAAGGACGCTGCTGCTGCACTGGCTGATATAACAGGTTGTGCTGCTGTGTCCACCACCATGACCCCTAGCACTGTCACGGTCAACCGTGTGGAAATTATTCCAGCTGCTAAACAATCGGTGGTAATAATGTTAATCGCCTCCAGTGGCGTTATTAAAAACAAGGTTCTCCATGTGGATTTTGTTGTTACAGGAGAGGTGGTAGACTTTTTTACCAAGTTCTGCAATGCTGTCCTATGTGGCCAGAGTATCCAGAGCATCTCCTCACTATATCTTAACTCGGTAGCTGTTTCCCTAGGGGAATACGCCAGAGTGTTTACACCACTACTAGGTGCAATCAATGAGATTTGCAATGAAATATCCCGAGGTCAGTTCTACAGTGCAGGTCAGATTAATCTACTGAGCTACCCTGAGCTTTCCTCTATGGCATACGAACTGTTTACCCTACTGGAAAATCAAGATCACATTCAGAAAATCATCGACCAAGCAAAGGACAGCACCAGCCTACTAATAGGTAAGGAAAATATGTATATGGAGCTTTCTGCTGCCTCGGTTTTTGTTAAAAAATATAATATCGGAGATCACTCCACAGGAGCGCTAGCAGTTATAGGCTCCACCAGAATAGACTACGGCAAAATAATCCCCTACCTAGAGTACTTCTCAAGGAAACTAGGGAATATGCTGTCGGATCTATACAACGCTAATCAGCAAAGCTGATTAGCTATAAGAAATATCAGCAACGCTAACCAGCAGAGCTGGTTAGCTATAAGAAATATCAGCTTTTCTGCTATTCCTAGCAGAAATTCCTCTGGGAGGAAACCGCTGAATTTCTCAC
>CAYJEQ010000038.1:0-24795 GCA_964369235.1 uncultured Oscillospiraceae bacterium
CAAAGAAAACAGCTTGAACATTAGGTTCAGGCTGTTTTTGTTTTGTGGTGGAATTTCTTTTGACCCATGTTTTGACCCATACGGGGATAGGACTTAATAGATTTACTTAGCACTGGGTAGGAATTGGTAGAAAGTTTTGGTAAATCTGTGGATTTATTGTTGGTTGGATTAGTGTTTTTTCTATGTTAGTATTATTATTCTTTGTTTGTAGATAATAGCTCTCCCATTGTACTGGCTGCATTTATCTGTGCTTGTGTGGTCACATGGGTATAGGTGTCAAGTGTAAATCCAGCCGAGAAGTGACCCAACATTGATGACACTGTCTTTATGTCCACTCCATTTTGCAGTGCTAAGGTAGCAAAACTATGCCTTAAATTATGGAAGGATAACCGTGGTATGCCAGCTCTATCAAGCACTCGATGTAGTTTATGTAGCACACTATCTGGTGAGATTGCTCCACCACTTTCACTACTAAACACATATTCGCTATTGCTCTTTTCCCTCTTTGCACTTAGTATCTCCACTGCATCTATTCCTATTGATATATTTCGATAGGAATTTTTTGTTTTTAGTGGGGCTTCTACCACCTGTCCATTTATGCGCATAACTTGTCTGCGTATGCTGATAATCTGTCGTTCATAATCAATATCCGACCATTTTAAACCAAGTAGTTCGCCTCGCCTTGCTCCTGTTACTATTGCAATGTAGTATAGTTCATATACATTACATTTTTTAGCTTCTTCAAATAAGTTTGCTAAATCTGCTGTGGTTAGTGTTCTCATCTCTCCACGCTCTGCCTTTGGTAGTGAGCAGTATTCTGCTGGATTGTACTTGATTAGTCTTTGTTTTTTTGCTACTTCTAAAGCCGACATTATTACTTGGTGGATATTTCGTACCGTCTTTACGCTAAGTCCTTTTGGCTTGTTTTTACTTTCTATTCGCTCTACTCTGCCACTATCCAGTAGTTTCTTATATAGTTTTTGTAAGTCTAAGTTGCTTAATTTTTCTAATTTTATCTTCCCTATATTTGGTTTAATATGATTATCTATATATCCTCGGTAGGTTTGATGAGAGCTGGCTCTAACTTTGATTTTAGCATAGTTTTCATACCATGTATCAAACCATTGTCCTACATTGTACTGTTCTGACTTTATTACATCCACACTACCTGCATTCTCTATAGCTATCTTTAACTTCTCTTTGACCTCTGCTTGGGTTTTACCAAGTACATTTTTAAATACCTGTTTCCCTGTTTCTGGATGATGTCCTACAGTGTATCTTCCCTCCCATCTACCATCACTTCTTTTTCGTATACTGCCTTCTCCATTGGCTCTGCGTTTTGCCATATATTCACTTCCCTTCAATTTTTTCAACACAAACATTACCATAAACTACTCTAAATAGCTATTACTAAAACTAACATTTTTCTTTGCTTTTTTCTTCTATCCATTCAAGTAGTTTGTCCTTTGGTATAATAATTCTCGTGCCAATTTTTATTGATGGGAAACTTTCTTGTCTCACTAAATCATAGGCTCCTGCTCTGCTTATCCCCAGCAGTTTAGAAAGTTCTACCACAGATAACATCAGTGGTAGTTCATCGTAGTTTGTAAACCATTCTTTACTTATTTTAATCATCTCCTTATTTCTATTTATATCTTCCCTACAAGGTCTTTAATTTGTTTATGGTGGTATATGCTTATGTGTAGTTTTAAGTCTTCTTAAAGAGTCAAATTTATGGATACACTCCTCACATACTAAATCCATTATATTAGTTATAATCCTGTTTATATTCCTATGCCAGCAACCTATACACCTACTTAAACGTACTGTTTATGGGGATTTAACTACTATAGTGTGAGTGATTTGCCACCAAAATGCAACAGTTGATGTCATTACAGCACCTGTAAATATTTTAACATGAAAGTCTGTAAACTGGCTTAACATGGGGGTTTCCTCGGCTGGCACTGCCTGCCGATGTGGTGGACAGGGGGGCTTTAGACCACCTGTCTTTCTCCTGCTAAAGAATAATATCTGTAAAAAGCCCCATGTTGCCTGTAGTTTTCAGCATTCTGTTATTTGATTTTCCCTAAGTTACTCATATCTTATCTTGGGATTTGAGGCTGAAATACTCTGTTAAACTATGCAGTATTTCAGATTAATAGGGTGGGGGTGGTGGCTTTACCCTATGGTGTGATTTCAATGTTTAAATTTGCGCAAATTTGTGGGTTATTTCAGGTAGTATTCTGCCTATGTCCTATCAGTTTAGAGCGAAGTTCTGAAAGTTCCTTTTTCGGTGGCTGTTGGTTTCAAATTTTATCATCCCGTAAATTTTTAAGCAAATAGCTACTAGTGATATAAAAAAGTGTAACAGGTGTAACGGAATAAACAAAGTCAGTATTTATCAAGGTTTGTAGAGATTTTGAGGTGTAACTTTTTACCTTAGGTAACACTTACCACACTTTATATAAGCATGGCGAGTTGTTTGCACAAAATTTTCAGTTAGCTTACTTAAATATTTTTCCATTAATCTATTTGGTTAATATCAATTTTAGTTACAGTTGTTTTTTGTATTGAACATAAAAGAACATTCGTTTTCATTGTAATCCATAATTTTAGTTTTGTAAATAGTTATTTCAGTTTATTGTATTTTTAATTTAAAATAAAAAAGAGAAGTTCATTTTCACTTCTCTTTTTGTTTATTTATATTTTATATTGGTTCTTGTTATGTTTATATCGAACTGATTCAAAAAAGTTTTGTATCGACTAGCACTAACCTTTAATTTGTTAAAACCATTAGTATATATATTCTTTGTTATAGTTTGATATTTTAATCAATGTAATTCATATTAAATCTTAATACATTATGTAATGTCATAGATGTAAAATCACCTATTTAATACTAGTTACAACATTTTTATAAAGTTTTGCAACTTCTTGTTCTATTAGCCCATATACTATGTACCTATACCCTTGCTCTATTCGTAGCTTTGCTTCTTCTATAGTAGATACATATATCCCTGGTATTTTTCCTTTAGCTAAAACTTTTTTAGGAAAGTTCTCTAGTATATCAACCATTAACGGGTGATTAAACTGCTTTATAATTCCTAATGATGCAGACATATCAAATGGTCCTAAAAACACTACATCTAAATTATCCACCTCTAATATATCTGATAAATTTTCATAGCATTCTTTGGTTTCACAATGGATTATGGTTAGATTGTCTTTATTCGCTTGCTCATATCTATAGATTAGGTCGTCCACTATACCAAAGTCCACTCCCCTAGGTATAGCAACTCCTCTAATACCTTCAGGTGGATATTTACAGCATGATACAGCAAATTTAGCATCATTTTTTGTATTAACTAAAGGTATCTGTACACCATCGCAGCCTGCATCCATGGCTTTTAATATAGCAACCCTATCATTATGAGAAGTGCGAATTATTGTAGACATTCCTCTTAGCTTCCCCATAGCAGACATATTCATTGCACTTTCAATACCTATAGCACCATGCTCCATATCAATGACAACAAAATCAAGACCTGATAACCCTAAAGCCTCTACTATCTGAGGCTGATTATAAAATACGAATGTGCCTACTGCCACATGCCCACTATATAAATACTCTTTTAGATTTTCCATGTTTATTACCTATTCTTTCTATCAGATATTAAGTCCCCCTAAAACTCTGAGAATCTAATACCTGTTGGGTCTACCTCTTTTAGCATTTCAAGCTCTTCGTTAGTAGGTAGTGGCTCTCTTATTACTTCTCCCTTTGTACGGATCTCAAAAGCTGTATTTTCAACTACTTCTTCATAGGTACTATCACCTAATAATGCCTCTAGGTACAGACCTTCTTCATCTTTAGCAAAAATACAAAGTGGAGTAAACACCTTATATACATTACCGGTAGTAGTTATAAAGTCAACATCTTTAACCATTACTCTAGGATCATGCTTTGTTCTCCAAATGAAAGCTTTTTTTACATTAGGCACTAACACTGCACTGCCAGCTCCACCAGGGAGTTTCACCTTAGGTTTACCATAGCTACCAATAACCGAACTATTTAAATTGCCTTTACCATCAATCTGTACTCCACTTAAAAAAGCAATATCCAGTTCACCTCTCGCACCTAAGTCAAAGATATCTGTTAAATCAAATCTTCCTTCTGCTCTATTGGTTAGAACATCACTATCAGTGGATATTTCTAGCTTTTCCGGTAAGGCATTTGTTCCTCCTGTAATATTTACATAGATAAGCTCTGGTGCATATAGTTTTCTACTTAACATTATAGATACTACAGGTACAGGAGATGCAACACCATGGAATACTTTCTCACCATTTTTAATTCTTCGTGCAATAGCTGTTACCATTATATCTGCTATATTATATTCCATTAGTGCTACCTCCTTGTAGATACTCTATTAAATCTTCTTTATCTTTTAAAACTAGGAATTTCTTAAGCATATCTCTATCAAAATCATATTCCCCAGAACAACTTCCTGGCTGTGCCCCACCCTTTAACTCAACCACTGCATCTACAAGTAAACTAGGTATAGTTGTTAAATGGCTATTGTCTCTTACTTCCTTATTGCTAATAATTCTTTCTGCTGTTACTATAACTTTTTTAGATCCTTTGGCAAATAGCAGATCTTCATATATAGGGCCTTCTATCCTGACATTTCCATTTTCGTCTGCTTCCTGTGCATGAATAATTGCTACATCTGGTCTTATTGCTTTAACGCAACGAACATCCACTCCAGTAAATGGATCCTTTACCACTGCAAAATAGTCGCAAGCTTCATTTAACCCACTGCCATCTAGCCCCTTAAAAGGCATAAATGGCACGCCTTGAATAGATGCTCTTATTGCAGAAATTACTGTATAGCAAGCATGTTCATCAGCTTGTACTTTACCACTTTCTACTGCTTTACGATAAAATCTACATAAACCAAACTCAGATTCATAACTTACAAACCCAGCTACTACGCTTTTTGCTTTATCAGCAAGGCATAGTAAATCTACATCATGGGCACCTGCTGTTTTTATAATATTTAGATCCTTTACATCGCCTCTACACAACTCATATAAAAACTGATGTGGAGCACGATGAAGTACATTTCCACCAACTGCTACTGTATCACCATCTTTGATTAATTTTACAGCCTGTTGTAAACTGATTAATTTACTCATTATTTATACATCCCCTTTATCTTCTCACTATTTAATCCTACCTGCTGCTAATTGTACTGCATCCCATACATAAGAATACGGCGGCGCATATAAAAAATCTAAATCCTGTATCTGTTCTGGGGTGTATTTACCATCAATTAATATAGTAAACATATTGCATCTCAAAGCCACGCCTTTAGCTCCAGCTAGCTGAGCACCTAATATATGCTTTGTATCTGAGCAATAGATTAACTTAATAAATATATCACTGTTACCTGGGTAGTATGGCGCATGTATAGGCGCTTTAGTAGTTACGGACTTATATGGTACATTATTAGCTATGGCTTCTTTCTCACTTAAGCCTGTTCTTGCCACCTCTAGGTCAAGAACCTTAATTGCTGCAGAGCCTACTGCACATATTAGCTCTTTACTATCACCACAAATATTATCCGCTAACATTTTACCCTGCTTATTTGCATTAGTTCCTAGTGGCAGATATACATTCTTTTTTAATAGTTTATGATATACTGTGGCACAGTCACCACCAGAGTACACATCAGCTATAGATGTCTCCATCTTAGTATTAACATCTACAGCACCTTTATCTGTTAGCTTAATCCCAGTTCCTTCGAGGAATTTTGTATTAGGTCTAACACCTGTAGCCATTACTAGCATATCGGTTTCATAACTGTTTTTATCAGTAACAACCTTTACTATTTTATTGTTTTCTGTTATAACCTCTATGATTTTTTCGCTCGTTTTCGCTATAATATTATGTTTACTCAACTCATTTGCAATCATATTTCCAATCTCACCATCTACTGAGGCAAGTAATCCATCCTGTAGTTCTATTAGGGTAACTTCTTTACCCTGCTGATGACAGGCTTCTACCATCTCTAACCCGATGTATCCTGCTCCAGCTATTACTACTTTCTTTACATCGCTACCCAGATAATTTTTAATAGTTTCACCATCTTGTAGAGTTTTTACAGTAAATAAATTGGTCAGTTCCTGTGATATCCCTTTAATAGGCGGAATAATAGGACTAGCACCTGTAGCAATAATCAGTTTATCATAACTATCAATAAACTTTTCCCCTGTTTCTAGATTAGCTATTCTTACTATCTTTTCATCTGGATTTACCCCTACTGCTTCATGAAGCAGCTTAACATCTATATTCTGCTTTGTTCTAAACTCATCTGCCTTGCGAATACGCATTAAATCTAGATTATCATTATCACCAGAAATATAGTATGGAAGTCCACAAGCTCCATAGGATGTTTCCAAGCCTTTTTCATATACTACAATCTCCGCATTGGGATCATTTCTTCTTATTTTAGATGCTGCCGACATTCCCGCTGCTACTCCACCAAGTATTACTACCTTCATTATATACCTCCATAAATTATTATAAGCATAGGTGTAGGGCATTTCACCTTACACCCATGCTTAGATTAAAAATAGATTACTTACCGTTAATCATATCCTGCGCCACATTAATAATCATATCTTCCTGTCCACCTACAACCTTACGCTTACCTAGTTCTACGAAGATTGCCTTAGGGTCAAGATTATATCTCTCTGCAATGTCTAAAGTATGTAGATAGAAACTCGAGTAAATACCTGCATAGCCTAGAATAATAGCTTCATTAGTTACCTCTAGTGGACGAGGTTTAATTGGCAATAGGTACTTTTCTGAAGTATCCATTATCTTAAATAAATCTACACCACAATCTACATCCATCTTGTTAAAGGCTGCCACTAATGCTTCTGTAGGAGTATTACCACAACCAGCACCCATACCTTGTAGAGTTCCATCAACTATATCTGCACCCGCTTCATAAGCTGCAATAGAATTACCAACACCAAGTCCTACATTATTATGACAGTGTACACCTACTGGAATAGAAACTGCAGCCTTTACAGCTTTAACTCTTTCTACGATATCCTTTGGTACCATTGCCCCAGCAGAGTCAGCGATAAACACACAATCTGCACCATTTTCTTCTGCAATCTTAGCTTCTTTAGCAAGATTTTCAGCAGAGATAAGATGGCTCATCATAAAGAATGCTACTGCCTCCATACCTAGCTCTTTAGCCAGTTTAATATGTTGCAGACCCACATCTAGCTCAGTACAATGAATACCCACTCTAACCATATTTGCACCACATTCAAATGCTTCCTGTAAATCTTCTAACATACCTAATCCAGGTACAAGCAAACAGGATAGTTTTGTGTTCTTTAAAACAGAGCTTGCAGCTTTGAGCAGTTCTTTATCACTGTGTTTTCCAAAACCGAAGTTAATAGTAGAACCACCTAACCCTGCACCGTGACCTACTTCTACTGCATATACTCCAGCCTTTTCCATACCTTCACATAGGTTAGCAACAATTTCAGGTGTGTATGTATGGTGTATAGCATGAGATCCATCTCTCATGGTAGAATCAAATATTTTAACTGTTTTCATAATTTATAACCTTCCCTTTCCTATCTTATGCTCAAAATTTAAAGGCATAAGTCCTTCTATAGATTTTTATCTGTTTATGATTATGCCTTTGTGGAAAGCATTTTCTGCGCATAGCATTCTGCCATCTTAACAGCAGATGCTGTTTCCATATCAAGGTTACCTGCATAGCTAGGTAGAAAGTCACCAGCACCATTTACTGTAACAGTAACAGCGATATATCCATTTTCCAGTACAGGCTTCATGGTCAATTCATAGCCAGGCACATATGTCTGTACTTCACTAACTCTTTTTTCTACTGCTGCTACCACATCATCTATTTTGAAGTCGCTTTTAGTCATAAAGTATAGAGTATTTCTCATAGTAATTTCCGGCTCTGCTGGATTGAATATTGTAAACACCTTCGCTACTTTAGCTCCACCGATTGCCATTAATGCCTTAGCAGTGGTGCGACAATACTCATCAATATTAGCTCTAGTACCTGGACCTGCTGACTTAGATGCTACTGTAGTGATAACCTCCAGATAATCAATATCCACAACCTGTGATACAGCATGACATATTGGAGTAGTTGCTTGCCCACCACAGGTAATTAGGTTAACATTCATAGAATCAAGGCAGTCTTCCATATTTACAAGCGGGGTACATATTTTACCTACAGCCGCTGGCGTAAGGTCAATTGCAACAATCCCCAGTTCTTCTAGTATAGGTGCATGAACTTTTTCGTGTACCTTAGCTGATGTTGCATCAAAAGCAATCTGTGCACAATTAGGATTTTCTTTAATATAATTAATACCATCAGCAGAAGCCACAAAACCTAGTTCTTTAGCTCTCTTTAAACCTTCTGACTCAGGATCAATTCCTATCATTGCACCCATTTCTAGCACATCACTTCTCATAACTTTGTACATAAGGTCACTGCCTATATTACCTGGGCCTATAATTGCTACTTTAATTTTTTCCATCTTAATGTCATTCCTTCCGATTTTCAATTTATTCCGTATTGTGGAATTTATTTTCGATTATTTCTTCTAGCATAAGGAGCTCATGCTCCTTATGTACAACATATTTGCAATTTAACTATAACTTTAAAGAAATTTCTTTTGCAGCTCTTACCACTGCACTACAATATTTTTCCTTATCTTCAACCCTAAAGGTAGGCATAGACATACTTATAGCCGCTATACACTCTTTATTGTGATTAAATATAGGTGCGCCAAAACAGGTTAGCCCTATCTCTGACTCCTCATCATCTATAGAATAGCCTTTGGTTCTAATTATTTCTAGTTCCTCTAATAATGCAAGTGGGTCTACAATAGTCTTATCAGTATACTTAACTAGTTCTATATTTTCTAGATAGTTTTTTATATATTCGCTACTTTGATTAGCTAGCAGTGCCTTACCTACTGATGTTAGATAAACGTGATTAAGTTCCCCTTCTTTAGGTGTTGTGGTAATACTTCGGGAAGAGTCAATCTTTTCAATACATAGTATCATATCACTATCAATTACTGCTAAATGGACAACTTCATTGAATTTTTCTGAGAGAGTTTTCATCGGCTCTCTTGCCAGATGTTTTAACTCTTTAATATACTCTACATTAGTACCTAGAGTGTAAGATTTAAGCCCTAGTGCATATTTATTACTGCGCCCATCCTGTCTTAGATAACCACAATGCTCCAGAGTAGACACTATTCTATGTACTGTGCTAACTGGAAAACCAGTCATTTGCTTTATATCGGTAATACCTAGATATCTAGTGCGACGGTCAAAAAGCTCTAACACCTGTATACCTTTAATTAATGAATTAATATATTCTGACATAATCCACCCTCCCATGCTAATTGTATTAAGTGTACCATATAAACATGGTTGTGTAAACTATTTATCAGTGTAGGATATAGTATATTTAGCTTTATATTATATACGGTACAAACTGATACTGATTAATACCACTATCATTTAGTGTAACACCTAACCCTGCGCCTTTTGGTGCATAGATAATCCCACCATCTTCCATCTGTGGAATGTCATTTACACAGTCATAAATCATAGGATTTTTTTCGCTGTCATACTCTAGGTATAGGGCATCTACTGCATTCATTATCTGTAATGTTGATACTAAGCCTAATCCATTACCTAGGAAATGTGGTGCCATCTTAATATTATAGCTTTTTGCCATTTCTGCAATCTCAAGTATCTCGGTAATACCTCCACATTTAGTCACATCAGCTTGGCATATATCTATAAGACCTCTCTCAAAGTGGCGCTTAAAATCATATCCATAGAAGTTTTCACCAGAGGCAATGGTCATTGTGCTGTTTTTACGAAGTTTATCCAGTCCTTCTACATCACCTGCTACTAGAGGTTCTTCTAACCACTCTACTCCATACTCCTGTAATAAAGGTATCATGGATAGTGCTTTGTCAGCAGTCCAACCCTGATTAGCATCTACAAATATTTTTCTTTCACTGCCTACTAACGCTCTTAAATCCTTAAGATTTTGTATGTCCACCTCTTCGTTCATACCCATACGCATTTTAAAACGAGTGACACCTCTATCCATCATCTTTGTAGCGTTTTCCACTACATTTTTAGGACCTAGACCTGAACAGTATGCCGTAATAGGCGTTTCTGCTTTGCTACCTAGTAGCTCACAGATGGGTTTATTCCCCACCTTGCCCTTAATATCCCATAGCGCTACATCAAAAGCACTTAGAATATGATGCATTACACCGTATGCACCCCACTGGGAACCTAGGCGTTTCATCTTAGTTTCTACTGCTCCTCGTGTACCTTTAATATCCAGTGGGTCAAGACCTATAACATAAGGCTTTAGACCTTGATGAACTGTTATTTCCTTCTCATAATGGCTCCATTGTGGACAATTACACCATATCTCTCCCATACCTGTTATGCCTTCATCAGTTTCTACTAGCATAAACATACCATTTCTATGATACCATGTTTCAACTGCACCTTTGATTACCACACCTGGTAGGAAAGGCACTTTTAAGCATATAGTCTTAATGTTAGTAATTTTCATAAGCTATTTATTCTCCAATATCTCTTTAGGTACTGGGGAGTATGCAAAGAAGGTGCTACCCTCTTTTATCTTATCCCTGCCCCCATGTTTATCCAGTAGCTCTTCCTGCTCTTTTCTTGCTTTAGCATCTGTTGCTTCTGGATCACATATTTTTCTAAGCTCATTTTCTAAATCCTTCGCAATGTCTATATAATCACTATTGCCATTTAGATCATTTAACTCATATGGGTCATTTTCTAGATCAAATAATTGATTATCCATTCCCACATAATACACTAGCTTATATCTGCCCTTTCTCAGCATATACACAGCATATTCATAGGCAAAGGTATGTAGTTCTGCAAAAATTGGTCGCTCCTCATCTGTTCTATCTAAGGCATAGTCAAATAAGCTTCTACCAGGGAGACTTTTATCATGTTCATTAGCAGTAATTCCTGCATTTTCTAGAATAGTCGGATGAATATCAAGTAAAGATACTCCCTCTTTAACTATTTTTCCTTTAGGAATATCAGGGCCAGACATAATAAGTGGTATTGATACAGACTGCTCATACATAGTGTTTTTAAAGAATGTTCCATGCTCTCCTATGGTATCACCATGATCTGTGGTGTAGATAATTCTAGTATTTTCCTCTAGTCCTGCTTCTTTTAGTGCAGTCATTATCTCACCTATCTGGTCATCTAGGAATGTAACCAAACCATAATACACTGCAATAGCCTTCATTATGGCTTCATTGTCAATGTCTTTTTCTGTAGTTCCTATTACATATCTGTAATCTTCGATACCTTGGTGCATGGGTCTTTCACTATGGTTCCATTGTCTTGGAAATGGCAGTTTATCAAAAGGACGATACATATCTAAATATTTTTTAGGTACAATCAGTGGAGCATGAGGTGCTACTAAACCAACATATAAACAAAATGGTTTCTCTGTTGGATTTGAGCCTGCATCCTTTAAAAATTCCACTGTTTTTTCTGTTACCTTTAGATCAAATTCATTGTAATCTGATAGACCTTCTTTGGCATTAAGTAGATGTTTATGATGGTTTCTTCTAAGCATCTCTCGACCTCGGATGCAAAGAGTTAGATTGCCTACACCATCTTTTAAATGGAGAGGTACTCGCTGGTCAGGAAAACCACTTTCTGGGCTGTCATCTTTATAATGCAGTTTCCCTATAGTTGTTACATTATACCCTTCTTCTGTTAATCTTTTACCCCAGCCACCACCTGTTCCATCATAAGGGTGGCAGTTATCCCAATAACTATCTCTATGGCTGTAGTTTCCAGTAGTCATAGAGGCTCTTGCTGGAACACAGATAGGATTGTTACAATAGGCATTTTCAAAGAATACCCCATCTTCACATAATTTATCTAAGTTAGGAGTTTTTACATAATCATTTTTATAATACGATAGAACATCTTTAGTATGGCTATCACTCATTATGTAAACTAAATTCATCGGCTTAACATTATCCATATTAAACAGCCTCCTTTGGTACTGGTTTTTTTAAGCTTTTCATTATTATATAAACTAAAGCCACACCAGTCAAAGCCATTATGCTAAGTGCAATTGGGAACTCCATCCAACCTTCTACTGTCCCACCAGTAAACTGAATAGCTCTGCGCATATTTGTTTCAAATAATTCACCTAATACAAAACCTAATATAAATGGTGGTAGTGGGAATTCCATTTTTCTTAGAATAAATGCAACTATTGCAAATAATACAATGGCATATACATCAAAAATCTGATTATTAGAGCTAAAGGAACCTACACAACAGATAATTAGAATAATTGGGAATAGGTAATATGCAGGTACTGTGATGATTTTTAGGAATGCTCTAATACCAAAATATTCTATTGCTACCATTGCAATGTTAGCAATTAACATCAGTGCGAATATTGAGTAAACAAGCACTGGTTGATTTTCAAATAATAATGGGCCTGGCTGTACACCTTGGATAATTAGAGCTGCTAGTAGTAACGCTGTAGCTCCCTCACCTGGGATCCCTAGTGTAAGAAGTGGGATAAGCGCACCACCTGTTACTGCATTGTTCGAGCTTTCTGAGGCTACAATACCATCCACTATACCAGTACCAAATTTTTCTGGGTATTTGGAATTACTTTTAGCTGTGGAATAAGCAATAACATTAGCAATATTCGCACCTAATCCAGGTAGAAGTCCAACAAATGTACCAATAAGTGAGGAACGAACACAGTTAGGCGTTTGTTCTATAAACTCTTTTCTAGTTACTCCAAACCCTTTCATCTTGTAGTCTAATACTTCTACAGGAGGTTGTTTGTACTCTGCAACCTTTAACACTGCTGATACAGCATAAAATCCAATAACTACTGTAATAAGCTGAAATCCTGAATTAAGTCTATTATTACCAAAGGTAAATCTAAGTACAGAATCAATTGGTGCTGCTCCAACTGTGGTAAACATAACACCTAATACAGTACTAAGCAAACCTTTAACCACCGACTTACCTGTAAGCCCTGCTACTAATAAGAATGAGAATAGGGTAATTGCGAAATATTCTACAGCTGTAAATCTAATAGCAACACTAGATAGCATAGGTGAAAAAATCATCAAAATAACTAAGCTAATTACGCCACCTACAAATGAATACAATATCCCTACACCAA
The DNA here is from genome assembly GCA_964369235.1 of uncultured Oscillospiraceae bacterium. GTDB lineage: Bacteria > Bacillota > Clostridia > Oscillospirales > Ruminococcaceae > CAYJEQ01. Next base: position 13,335 of record CAYJEQ010000038.1, read on the forward strand.
GAGCTTTGCCTGATTCACCTCTTGCGGACATGGGATGACCATCAAATGTTGTGCACACAGATCCTGGTGTCCCAGGAATATTTAGTAGAATAGCACTAATAAGACCACCAGAAACACCACCTATATAAAGTCCTATTAGTAGTGCTAACGCTTGTCCTATCTCCATAGAATAGGTAAATGGAAGCATAAGTGCAATTCCCATAGTGGTAGATATACCTGGACAAGCACCAAAGACTATCCCAGCAAATACACCAAAGAAACACAGGAGTAGGCTTTCCATGTTTAGGACACTAAGTGCACCCTCTATCATAAATTCTAACATTTCTTTACCCCTCCTTAAAACCCTATTATGCCAGTAGGTAGAACAATATTAAATACATATGTAAATAAAAGCTTTACCATTACTGCTGCCATAACTGAAATTATAGCCATTTTAGGTATATTGCGTTGCTCTTTTTCTGCGAGTACTAGCATCTGCGCCATTAGGTAAACTGCTGCTGAAACTGTAAATCCTAGATTGTCCATACAGAATATAAATCCTAATATTAATGCTAAAGTGATGCCAACCCTTTTATAATTGGACTTTTCTTCATCTTTAGTAGCTGGCTGATCACCATTTTTCTTCGCCTTAAGTATTGTAGTTATAATCAAAATAACACTTAGTATTATAGCAATAATACCAACAGCGATCGGCATAGTTCTTGCACTGGCTAAATCAGAAGTTTCTCTTATTGACGATGTGCTCGCCAGATAACCTACAGAAATAATCAGTATGCCTATCCCTGAATATAAATCCTTATTTTTCATACTGCACTCCTTCTATTTATGCTAATGGGAATTTCATAATATTCCATCCTACATAATCCATATGATGGAATACTCTTATTAAACTACTGTGCTCTATATTCCTCTAGTGTTTTCTGATAGGTTGTGTAGACCTCTTCTGTTTCCTGAATATAAGTAAGTGTTTCTTCCATTGTCATAACTCTAGGTGTGTACGCCTGTTCACTTATTTCTGCCTGGTAATCAGGATTTTGTGATACTTCATAAATTGCATCAGCAAATGTTTTTACAATCTCATCTGAAACTTCTGCTTCGAATAGATATAGATAGAATCTTGGTAGATGGAAGTTAACGCCAAGCTCATACATTGTTGGTATTTCTGCATAGTCAGGGTTAGTTTCTTGTGATAGCATACCATGAGCTACAAAGTCACCATTTTCAACATAATCAGCCATGTTACCCATTGGGCCTGCTGCCATATCAATATGACCACCCACTAACGCTACAACTATATCTGAGATAGTACCAATATCTATGATCTGGATTTCAATACCAAGATCTTTCCACATCATAGCTGCTAGCTGTTCAGAGTATGTACCTGTTTGCACTCCGAATTTTAGTTCTCCTGGATTAGCCTTAGCATATTCTACAAATTCTTCAAATGTTTGAAATTCATTAGATGTTACAAAAGTCATGTTAGTTGCTTCTGCATGGATACCTACAGGCTTAAATGCGGTATAATCAAACTCAGACATCCCCATTTGATGCATTGTGATAATAGCATCAGTTGTATATAACACTGTATAACCATCAGCATCAGCATCTAGTGCCTGCTGAGCACCAGTTGCTCCACCTGCACCTGCAACATTAACTGGAACTAATGATTGACCAAGAATTTCCTCAGCATATTTTCCAGTTATACGAGCAGTAACATCTACCCCACCACCTGCATTAGCAGTGATAATTGTTTGGATAGGCTGAGAAGGATAACTAGCTGAGTCCTCACCAGTGCCCCCATTAGATGTTTCACTTGAGCTACATCCTGTCATTACTATTGTAAGTGCTAGTAGTGCTGATAATAGTGTTATCTTTTTCATAATAATTCTCCTTTTCCGTATTACGGAATTATTTTTTGTTTTATTCCCAAAAGCAATTTCCGTTATACGGAAAATCTTTTCGAAATATTTATGTGTTAATGTCATATTATCATATACAAAAAATATTGGCAATACTTTCAAAGCAAATTATGAAAAAACTGTTACTATACACAACTAGTCTTGCTAAAAATTGTAAGAAAACACTACCAAAAGGTTAGTAGTATTTTCCTACGCTATTTTATTAGTAATCCAGTGATGCCCCATAGCTTGCAGAGGATACAAGTTTGGCGTATCTCACTAGATAACCCTCTTTAACTTTGGAAGCTAGTGGTGTCCAGTTTACCCTTCTCTTAGCAAATTCTTCTTCGCTTACATCTGCATTTAATGTTCTGGCTACTATATCAATATGGATTATATCGCCATCTTGTAGCAGTGCAATCTCTCCACCTTCATAAGCTTCTGGGGATATATGCCCTATTGCTGCCCCTCTTGTAGCCCCAGAGAACCTGCCATCGGTTATTAGCGCTACAGATTTATCCAGTCCAGCACCGCATATAGCAGCTGTGGGAGTTAGCATTTCTCTCATGCCTGGGCCACCCTTAGGACCTTCATATCTTACTACCACTACATCACCTGATACAATCTTACCTGTTAAAATGGCTTCTACTGCATCTTCCTCTGTGTCAAAGACCTTAGCTACACCCTTGTGATTAAACATCTCCGGTAGTACAGCTGACTGTTTTACCACAGCGCCTTCTTTAGCAATATTACCATAGAGAACTGCCAGTCCCCCCTCTGGATATATAGCATTTTCCACAGTCATAACTACTTCTGGCGCGAGAATTTCTGTGTCTTTGACATTTTCCCACTGGGTTTTACCTGTTACAGTAATTGTGTTTAAATCAACATAGTCGAGTTTTGCTGTTTCTTTAGATACTACCTGTAGACCACCAGCACGATAAATATCCTCCATATACCAGTCACCACCTGGACGCATATTTATTAGCTTTTTTGACTTTTTAGATAATGTATCAAAATCATCTAGTGTCAACTCTACATTGGCTGCTTTTGCAATTGCAAGTAGATGAAGTATAGTATTAGAAGAACCGCCAATTGCCATATCCACAGCGATTGCATTTAAAAACGCCTGTCTTGTCATAATATCCCTAGGCTTAATATCTTTATATAATAAATCCATTACTGCCTCACCAGTTCTTCTAGCTAGGGCTTTTCTCTTAGATAGGTAGGCTGGGATTGTACTGCTAAATGGCAGTGTCATCCCTAATGCTTCAGCCATACAATTCATAGAATTAGCTGTTCCTAGATGTCCACAAGCACCACATCCTGGGGTAGCTACTTCTTCCATTTCACTAAGGTCCGCCATAGACATCTCACCTGTAGACACTCGTCCTGCCGCCTCATATAAGAAGCTTCCATCTATACGCTCACCACGATATATCCCTGCATACATAGGCCCTCCCGCTATAATAATAGAGGGGATATTTAGCCTTGCTGCTGCAATCATCATCCCAGGGGTGATTTTATCACAGTTACTTACTAGCACTAGCGCATCTAATTGATGACCTTCTGCCATAGCTTCGATTGAGTCAGCTATAATCTCACGGCTTGCCAGTGGATATCTCATACCAGCATGACCCATTGCTATACCATCACATACTGCTATTACAGGAAACTCCATAGGTACACCGCCCTTAGACGCCACCCCTAGCTTTACTGCATCGCATATATCTCTTAGATGAATATGTCCAGGGTTTACCTCATTAAATGAATTGACAATACCCACTAATGGTTTTTCTAAATCTTCATCTGATAGACCAGTTGCCTTTAATAGGGAACGCTGGGTAGCTCTGGTCACTCCTTTTTTAACTAAATCACTTCTCATTTTCATAATATATATCTTTCCTTTCAAAGGGTTTGAAATTTTATTATATTTCTATCTATTTTGGTGTAGGAGAATAGCTCATTACTTTGGTATTTAACACTGCTTCCCTACCACCATATTCATTTAGCATTGCTTCTTGGTCAGCTTTAGCCTGTGCATCTAGCTCTTCTGGATTACATATTTCTCTTAATTTTACTATCATCATATCCAGTGTTTCTTTATGATTTACATTTTGAGCTAAATCCACTAGTTCTTTAGGGTCTTTGGTAATATTAAATAATAATGGGGTAGAACCTACATAATATATCAGTTTATAATCCTCATATCTAACCATAAATATACCATCTTTTGCGCCTATGGCATGACTTTCTGATAACACTGCCCTAGATGGTTGTTTTTCTTCTCCTAAGAAACTAAAGAGAGATGTACCTGATAGACTTTTGTCGTAGTCATTTAGTGTACCGCCAACTGCTTCTATAATAGTTGGGTAGATATCAACCAAAGACACAGTATCTGAAACTTTCATACCTTTTGGTATTCCCTTACCAGTCATAATCATAGGTATCCCTACCGACCCCTCAAACATATTATGTTTAAAGAATAGTCCATGATCTCCCATAGAATCCCCATGATCACTGGTATAAATAATTCTAGTATTTTCATACATTCCTGATTCTTTTAATGCATCTATCACCTTGCCTACCTGTATATCCATATAAGTGCATAGCGCATAATAAGTAGCTATAGTTTTTCTTACGACATCATCTGTTATTTCCTCTGAATTCAGTCCAAGCTCATTTCTAAAAAATTCAATTCGTTCATGCATCGGGCGTTCTTCTTTGCTCCACTGAACTGGGAATGGCAGTTTATCATAAGGCTCATATAATTTTAATAGTTCTTCTGGCACCTTCCATGGATAATGTGGGCATACAAATCCAACCTTTAAACACCATGGATTTTCCTCATTAACAAGCTCTGTTTTTAGTATTTCAGCAGCTGTTTCAGCAATCTGTAAATCATAATCTAGATAGTCAGACCCACCAGCACCGGCACCTAAAATTTCTCCAATTACTACACTTCTATCCTTACCTTCACGAATATTCTGCGTTATATCCCCTACACCATTTTTAACATGGAGTGGTATTCTCTGATCATGAAATCCTGTTTGAGAACCATTATTCTTAAAGTGCAGTTTACCTACTGTTATTACCTTGTGACCCTGTTCATTAAGTCTTTCTCCCCAGCTAGTCGCTTCTCCATCATAAGCGTGAGCATTATCCCAATATCTATTTTTATGACAATAATCACCTGTTGCCAGTGATGATCTAGCAGGGCAACATATTGGGTTATTTGTATAGGCATTTTCAAATAATGCTCCCTCTTCCGCTAATTTATCTAAATTAGGCGTATGTATATGCTCATTACCATATGCACCAAATTTTTCTTTGCTATGTTGATCACTAAAGATAAATAATAAGTTTTGTGGTTTTATTTGTTTACTCATTTTACATCCCTTTCCTTTGTAATTATGCTGGCATTACAAATGCACCAATTACAGCTACTACCATTACTATAGCACCAGTTAGGGCACCAGCTAATGTATAACATTTTAAACCACCTGATACAGAGAATCCTGCCATATTAGATGTAATCCAAAATCCACTATCATTAACATGACCAATAGCAAGTGAACCAGATAGACAAGCTAGAGCCATCCATACTGGATGCAGACCTACAGCTGCTGGTACCGTAGCCATAATATTCATAGCTGTTATAGATGCCACTGTACCAGAACCAAGTGCAAATCTAAGTGCAAATGCAATTCCAAAACCAATAAATAGTGCTAGTACAGGGGAAGCAGATATATTATTTATTGATTGTGCAACAGTGTCTGCTAAACCTGTAGCCTGCAAAATTGCTCCAAAGGAAGCCCCAGCACCAGTAATAAGCAGTACAGCACCACAACTCTCTAGTGATTTATTAGATGATTTTTCTTTTTCTTCTGCTGTCATAACTTTAGAAGTTAGTAATAGTGCTGACATTACTGCAATAAATAACGCCATACCTGAATTACTGATAAATTTAATGATAGCTGGCACTTCTTCCATCATATTACCAGCCAATGTACCTGATAGTATTAGTGCAATTGGTAATAATACAGGAAAGATAGCTGCACCAAAGGACATTTGTGGTTTTGTTTTATCTTCCTGTTCTTCTTCAAATAGCACTATACCTGTTTCATCTTTTTCTGGATTCCAAAAGCCTTTATCTAACATAGTAAAATATATTTTCATTGCTAACACTGCTGCTAATAAACCAAATCCTGTACCAAATGCAACCATTAGACCTAGGTCAAATCCCAGAATATCAGCTGCCATCATTGGGTTTGGTGTTGGTGGTGCTAATGTATGAGCAGCCCCAGCGCCTATAGATACTGCACCAATTGCATAAGGTAGAGGTTTTTTAAGCTGTTTAGTTATAGCCACACCTAGTGGTACTAATATTACAAATGTTACTGCATAAAATACTGGTATGGATAAAATAAAAGCTGTTATACCTAGAGCATATAGTGAATATTTTTCTGTTGCAATAGATACCATCTTTACCGCTATTACCTTAGCGCCACCAGAATCAGATAATAATTGTCCTAGTATTACACCAAAACCAATTGAAAAACCAACACTTGTAATCAGATTACCAAATCCAGAGTTAATTGTTGAGGCAACCTGTGCTGGGTCTAGCCCACTGATTAAACCCATAAAAGCTGCAGCGATTATTAGAGCTACTGTTGCATTATATTTTAGTTTCAAGATTGCAACTAAAATAATACCGATTGATACTACTAACCATACTAAATTCATTACCATACTATTTTCCATAACTATTCTCCTTAAATTTAATAACATCAGTCATCAGATGTCTGGTTTAAGATTACTATAACCTTATTATAAAGTCAACATGTATTTATTCGTAAAATACAATTTCAATGTTTTCACTAATGAAGTATTATCCTTTTCGTAATTTATCACAAAACAAAAGGGCTGTTTTTCAACAGCCCCTTTACATTTATTCACTATAATCATCTAATACCAGTGTATACTTATTCCATCTATCCAGATAGTTATCCACCACATCAGTTAATTGATCTTTATCCTTGCTTTTTAAAGCAGATATAATTTCTTTATGGTCTTTTATTACATCTTCTATATGTTTTTCATTGGCAATTTCTAATGAAGGTTTAAATAACTCCATAACAGCTTTACCAACACCAATCATAAATGGATTATGGGTCATCTCAAATAACAGCTTATGAAATTCTAAATCTAACTCTATAGTAGAACTACCTGATATAATAGCTTGTTCCATCTGATATATATTAGTTTCTAGTTTTTCAAAATCATCTTTGGTTGCATTGTCCATTGCAATTAGATTTGATGATTTTTCAATCATTTTTCTAAATTCAAATAACTTATGCTTACTCTCATTGCTTTGTAGTATTATCTGAAAAACTATAGGATTAAATATGTTTTCATCTACTACTTCTCTTATTCTACTGCCATTGCCTTTGATTATTTCAACCACACCAATAGCTTCTAGCATTTTGATTGCTTCTCTAATACTAGACTTACCTACTCCAAATCTTTCTGCAAGTTCACTTTCTGAAGGAAGGTAATCCCCTGACTTTAGCTGTCCTGAAATTATTGCTGATTTAATTTTATCTACAACTGTCTTAGACACTGATTTATTTGTCACTGTTGATAGCCAATTTTGATTATCCATGTTGCACCACCTTAATTTACTATGTAATAATTATATCAATTAAAATTAGTTTTAGCAATCACTAATTATTACATACCTGATTTGTGCTAATAATATTATATAAGAGATGTGTATAAAATTCTACTCTATTTTATTTTTAGTCTATTGATCACAAATTTACTTTAAAATATATTTAATAAATCAGTTTCCCTGGTTTCATTTTCATAAATCTTTTGTAAGTTTAAAAAACATGTTTTATCATGAGCGTTAATTTTAATTTCACTATATTCCAATTACAAACCATATCCTCCCCTAAAACTTGACCCATATTTTGACCCATTATAGGATATATCACCATGGATTTAGTGGACTTATGACCATCGGGTTTTGACTAATTATCGCCAAAACACCCCATAAACCTCTATTAATAGGTAATTTGCAGCTACATATCAAAGCTCATAACCCGAAGGTCGTAGGTTCAAATCCTGCTCCCGCAACCAAAGAAAACAGCTTGAACATTAGGTTCAGGCTGTTTTTGTTTTGTGGTGGAATCCTATGAGATCTCTCTGATACCGTTTCTTAAGCCATTACTTAAAATACGCAAAAATCTCCTATAGCACATTGCTACAGGAGATTTTTTAATTTTATTAATAATACCTTCTAATAACAAGAGATATTGCTGTCCGTTCTGCCTTCAGTTCCACCTACTAGTACACCATTTTTTTCCTTAATGATAATCTGCCCTCTACCAAAACTTGAATTATCAACTGCCACTTCTATTACATGACCTTTCTGTACTAATTCTTTAGCAATAGCATTTGGGAAATTATCTTCGACTTGGAATGTTTTATCCTTAATCCATTGCCAACGAGGAGCGTCTAGTGCCTGCTGTGGATTTAGGTTAAAGTCAATTAAATTCATAGCCACCTGTACATGGCCTTGGGGTTGCATGTAACCACCCATAACCCCAAAGGGCCCTACAGCCTCACCATCTTTCATAATAAATCCAGGTATAATGGTGTGATAGGATTTTTTTAGTGGTTCTAGGTAGTTTACATGGTTTTTATCTAGTGAGAAAGCATGTCCTCTATTTTGTAGAGAAATCCCTGTGTCCTTTACTACAATACCTGAACCAAATCCCATGTAATTACTTTGAATAAAGGAAACCATATTCCCCTGACTATCTGCTGTACATAGGTACACTGTACCACTATTAGGTGGTAGCTCTGGGCATGGACTTGCTGCATTGTCTGTAATTTGTTTACTGCGAATTTTTCCATATTCATCAGCAATTAAATCCTCTATTGATACCTTCATATATCTACCATCTGTCACATGCTCCTTAGCGTCGGCAAAGGCTATCTTAATAGCCTCAAACTGCTTATGGAATGTTTCCGTACTATCTCTATGGGTAAAACTAAATTCTTTTAAAATATTTAAAGCCATTAGTGCTACTATTCCCTGACCATTAGGAGGAATTTCACAAATATCATATCCACGATAGTTAACTGAAATCGGTTCTACCCATGTAGGTTTGTAACTAGAAAAATCTTCTAAGGAAAAAAATCCTCCATATTTATCGCTATCCGAAACAATCTTCTTAGCTAGTTCCCCACCATAAAAGGATTTACCCTTAGTGCTTGCTATCTCCTCTAAGGTATTAGCATGGTAGGGCAGTGTTATAATATCCCCTACCTGTGGTGGCATATCATTAGGGCAGAATGTTTTAAACCACTGACTGTATTCCTCCCCTATACACTCCTCTTTAAACCTTATATATGCTCTGTTCCACATCTTCGCCAAGTTCCCAGCAATTGGGTAGCCATTTCTAGCATAATCCACTGCCGGTTTTACTACATCAGTAAGATCTAGTTTACCAAATCTTTCACTGAGCTCCGCCCAAGCAGCAGGTGCACCTGGCACCATAGTAGGTGCCCAACCAAACTTTGGCATAACTTCTGTATTATACTGCTCTTTTACTTTTTCAGCAGAGATATTCTTTGGTGCAAATCCACTGGCATTTAGACCATATAGTTTTTTCTCTTTTTCTATCCAAACTAGGGCAAATGCATCACCTCCTATACCATTAGCAGTGGGCTCACACACTGTTAGTGCTGTTGCTGTTGCAATAGCTGCATCCACTGCGTTACCACCTTTTTTCAGTATTTCTAGACCTGCTGCACTTCCTTGAGGTGATGAGGTTGCAACCATTCCTCCTCTTGCATAGATGGGAAATCTATTAGAGTGATATGGCTGATAATTTGAACTGTACTTCATATAGCCCTCCATTTATTATTTATATATGGTCTTCTTAGTTTATTTGTATCTTTTCTATACCTATCTAAGCTAAACTTACTATCTATTATATATGAGCTTAAGTATTATGACAAGTAATTAAATACATAAAAAATCACTTAAAATTTTCATTATATACCTCTTAGCGCCTTTGTGAGCTTTACAAATATTTTCCATTTATATATTTATTTCGCCTAGTGATTTTTAGAAACTTTGTCATTCAAACCAAAATTATCATAACTGCTTTGTTTATAAACTGGGGTATGCTACCTTTACAGATGAAGGAGCGGACTGATTTTATGTAGATGATTACATCTACATCCATAATATTAAATCTGCATTTGATGGGGATATGGAAAATATTAAGAGACATGTTATCAGCGATTAAATTAATGAACTCACACTGCATATTACAGGCATGTCCAGTGAGGAAAAAGAAATCATCAAAGCAGGTAGCTTAATTAATTTTAATGAAAATAAATCTAACTAACCATAATAAATAAACAGAAGTAAGTCAGATGAGATTTTATTAGCCTTACCTCTGTTTTTTGATGATTAATTATTTTGTATCATTGATTATTCTAATTTATTTGGTATAATATATTGTATAAATTAATTTAAATAAAGTGTAGGTGATATTATTTATGAACATTAAAGAGTTAGAAGCATTTATCTCGGTGTATGATAATCGTTCTATTACTAAAGCATCTGAGAGATTATATGTTTCACAGCCTACCTTAACTAGGACTATAAAGAAAATTGAAGAAGAGGCTGGCACAGAGCTTTTTAAACGCACTAATGAAGGGATTATCCCAACTGTCGCAGGGGATATTTACAATGAATATGCTCATAAGGTGATCAAACTACACAAAAGTCTTGAACAGTCTATTTCTCTTGTCAGCGAGGATAACCGAGGTAAACTTACCATAGGCACAACATTTTTTCTAGGGGCTATGCTTTTACCTGTTATCCTAGAGGAGTTTGCCAATAAATACCCTAATATTAATTTAGAAATAATCGAAGGCAATTCCTTTGAAATAGAAACAGAGATTGCCAAAGGTATTGTTGATATAGGGATTGTACATCTACCTGTATCTAACCCAAATCTAGAGATAATTAATATAGGTAAAGAAAAATTTCTCATAGCTATTTCAAAAAATGATATTTTAAATGAATATACTTATAAGAATAATAATGGTCTAAGCTATCTGGATATTACACTGCTTAAAAATCGTCCCTTTATCCTAAACTCACCTACCCAAAGAGCCCAGCAAGAAGCCCTTAGAATATGTAAGAACGCTGGATTTACCCCTGTAGTTAAGTACCAAACAAGGAATTTGCAAACTATAGTTAATCTAGTGAGCAAAGGACTAGGGGTGTCCTTAATCCCCTCCTCCTATCCAAGTATATTTAATAATATGTCCCCACCTAACTACTATCACATTGAAGATGAGTTTATGCCTGAGTGGCCACTGGCTATAGTACATGGAAAAAACTCAGCCTCATATAATGGTTTTTCTCAGTTTATTGATATCTGTAAGGATATTCTGCCTAATATGTATGACCTATAAGTCAAGACCACCCGTGACAACGGGTGGCTTGCACTAACCCTATAAGGGTATTA
>CAYJEQ010000039.1:0-15149 GCA_964369235.1 uncultured Oscillospiraceae bacterium
GCGCGTTTGAATGGCATTCAAAAGGTCAGGGGTTCGATCCCCCTCATCTCCACCAGAAAATCCTTGTAGATTGCTACGAGGATTTTTTTACTTATTACTTATTCACTATTCACTCTTAACTCTTCACTAAAAATTATACTAGGTTTTTTTGAAGTAATAAGTAATAGTTAATAGTGAAGAAATGAATTAAATAGCTAAATATAAATGGCAGCTTATTAATTGAAAGCAGTTATTATAATGATGAATAAATTTTTAATATGTGCATAGAAGTGAAAAAATATTAATTTCTTCTATTAATACAGTTAAAGACAATATATAATTTAATACAGTTATTTTAACCAAGGTAGGCAGTTGAGAGCTAATCCGAACTTTTGCCCTTTGGGTAAGAGGTCGGATTTGTTTTATATTTTGACAACAAGACAAATAAGCTGTTTCTCATTCAAATAGGTATTTTAATTAAAGTAAGGAAACATACATATGAATTTTGGATATATATTTTTTATTATAGTCATTCTTTTCATTGCAAAATCTGCTCCCAATAGGAGAGGACAATATAATAGCTTTACCACAGCTGGATTTTTAATAGTATCAATACCTAGCCTTATACTCTTTCTAGTTATCGGTAATAATTATGGTATAGACAATACTTTAGGGATTGTTTCAGACACTATAACTTTAAATTTAGGTATAAATGATCATATCCTTGCTGGGAAATATGTAGCTCAGAAATATGGCGATAAGTATGAGTATAGCGACAATATGAATAACTACCAAAAAGGATATGACGCTCCTACAGTTTATAGAGTTCGCCCTTTTTCTTATAATGCCACCTATTCTAAAATGAAACTGATTAAAGAATTTACCAGATCCGAAATTGAGTATTTGGAACATGATGATGGGTTTAGTGTTTTTTATAAGGATATTGATATTGGAGATGTTATTATCAAAGATGGGATTTTTTATGATGAGTATATATTCCTCTTTGATATACAGCAGTATAATAAATTTATAGATATAGTTGATTAAAAGATGTTTTACTGTACAGAGAATTTAACCTAAAACATAAAATAGCAAAAGGGTTCTATAACAATTGTCGGGGTACCTGTCCTCGCCGACGGCGAGGACAGGTACCCCATAAAATCTCATCCCAATATTCGGCAAATAACCAATAAAAGCTACTGCACTGGATTACCATTCCTGTTCAGTAGCTTTTTGATTTAAAGATTTACCTTTACAGCCTTTCAAAATCTATATACCTAGTTGCTATCATCTCCCCTAGGTGCTTATTATGGGTTATTATTAAAAGCCCAATATTGCGCTCCTTTGTTTCCTCTAGGAGAAAACTCCAGATATTTGCCTGTGTTATGGGGTCTAACATGGTGGTTATTTCATCAGCAATAATGAATTTTGTGTTTTTATTTATTGCCCTTGCTATAGAAATTCGCTGTAACTCCCCCCCTGATAACTCGTAGGGATATCTGGTTAAATAATCCTTAGTTAAACCTATTTTCTCCAGCAAATTAAGGCTGTCCTGTCCACCTTCTGTTAGTATCTGCTTTACTGTCCATCTGGGATTAACACTTTTTTCTGGATGCTGATATATAAGCTGTACTGGGGAGAAACCTTTATTATCAATAGGTTTATTATCTAGTAGTACCTGTCCCGTAGGGGATTTTTCGTAACCTGATAGAATTTTACCTAGGGTGCTTTTTCCATAGCCACTTCTACCATATAAACATACTCGCTCACTAGACTCTATCTGTATATTTATATCTTTAAACAAAATCTTCTTACAATCATAACTAAAACTTAAATTATTACCACAAAGGAGCATTTGCACACCTCACATATCCACCTTCTATATTCATAAGGCTAATATCATTACTGCATTTTTCATCGGCTTTATGGCAGAAGTTTTTACAGAAACACCCCTCTTTTTCACTGGTAAATGTAAAAGGCTTAAATCCGTTCTGAGGTAATGCATTGTAAAGTGCCTTGCTGTAGTGATGACGCAGATTACCTGTTTTAAAATCCTCTGATTTTGCTATCTCAATAATTGTTCCACTATAAAATACGGCTATTCTATCAGAGATATCCATAGCAAGGTCAATATCATGGGTTATTAATAATACACTTTTACCCTTAGCTGTTTGGTCTTTTAACAGCTGTAGTGTCTTTACTGCTGTTGCTGTGTCCATTCCTGGCGTTGGCTCGTCTGCAATTATTATTTTAGCCTGAGGATTTTCATGTATTAAGTCAAATAAAGCATTTCTTATCATTCCTCCAGAACACTGGAAAGGATATAGGTTTTTGCTTTGTTTTCCCAGTGGGGTATCTGACAGCTTAAACTGCCTATCTACCTTCATTAAAGGATCTAGGTGAGATGATGACTGGGGTATGTATATAGCTTCACCTAGTATGTTCTGCTGTGCTTCCCCCTTGTAGATAAGTTCCCCAGTGGAATTAGCATTACTGGGAAGTATATCCAGTAGCCATGAGGCAAAAACACTTTTGCCACTACCACTAGAGCCTACTATAGTAAGTATCTCCCCCTCTACTAGGTTTAGAGATAGATTTTTTATTACTTGCTCATTTATTACCTTGGAGGATTTAAGCCAAAAACCCTGTGGCTCCATCTCAAAGGATATATTTAAATCTTTTACCTGTAAGATAATATCCATACTACCTCCATATATTTTCACTGCTGATAATTGTTTTAAGATTATTACCCATTATATCAAAAAGTATTACCACCACTACTAAACAGACCCCAGGTATAAAAAACCACCAGTTGCCTGTTTGGATATGGTTTAGGCTTTCTGATAGCATTACCCCAATAGCTGCACTTTCTGGTGGTAAGCCAAAACCTAGAAATGTCACTGCTGATTCATGAAGTATTGCATGAGGAAAGAGAATAACAACACCTATAATAAACTGTGGTATTATATGGGGCAGAATATGATGTCTTATTATAAAAATTTTAGGTTTACCAAGTTTTTCTGACATCTTAATATACTGCTCTTCTTTTAAGGTCAGCACCTCTGCCCTAATAACCCTAGCAAGACCTGTCCAGTGGGAGCATATTAAACCTACTACAATCCCCTGTAACCCTCTACCCAAGGCAAAGGATATAAGTATCAGTAGAATTAAATGTGGCACACTCATTATTAAATCAATTAGAAATCCTATTGCATCATCTATTTTTTTAGGTAGTATCCCTGCTGATATGCCTAATATTAAAGCAATAATACCACTGATTACTGAGGCACCAAGCCCTATTATTAAGCTAGTGGAAAGACCTTTTATAGTTCTAATAAATATATCCCGCCCCAGCTGATCTGTGCCAAAGATATGGCTTATTGATGGAGGCTGATTTTTAATAGAAAAATCCGAAACTATACTACTCTCTTTTATTAATAGTCCCAGAAAAACAAGTGTAAATATTACTAGAGATATAATTAATACTTTTATTAGCGATTTTTTCTTCAAAACTCTGCCCCTTTCTGTGTTTATTCTATTTTAAGCTAAGGTTTTTCGGCTTCTGCCTAATCTGATCTTAGGATCTATTACGCTATAAAGTATATTCGCTGTTAAATTACCTACAAAGACAAATACTGCACTAAAAAGGGTTATACCTAGTAGTAAAGGCACATCACCTCTTAAACCTGCATTTACCAGTGCATTACCTAGTCCTGGGTAGGAGAATACTGTTTCAGCTAATATACTACCACCAAAAATCTCCCCTAAAGAGGCAAACTGCAAGGTGGTAATAGGCAGTAGAATATTTCTTATGCCGTGATTTAGTAGGATCTTGCTTTTAGAATATCCTCTGGTTTTAGATAGGATAACATAGTCACTTTTTAGCACCTGTATTAACTTCTCTCTAGTATGTAGCGCTATGCCAGCAAAGGAAGACAGGGATAATGCCAAACAAGGCAGTGCTAGGTGGTGTAATCTATGCCATAGGGTTATTTCGCTTTCTAGCATTCCAATAGGGCTACTAAAGCCTATTGGAAACCAACCTAATCCTACAGAAAACACCAATAGAAACACCATACCCAGTAGATAGGTTGGAACTGCTGATAGGGTTAGACAGATGGATTTTACTACTTTGTCTATGGTTTTTCCAGCATTTGCTCCCATTAGAAAACCAAGCCCTGTACCTATTATCCCAGACATTAACCAAGCTGTTATCATAAGGCTTAGTGAACTTAAAAATCTTTCTCCAATAATCTCTATTACAGGTTGACGATAGATAATGGACTCCCCTAAATCCAGTCTTAGTAAATCACCAAACCAGTTAAAAAACCTCTCTACTGGTGGTTTTTCTAGCTGAAAATAGCTGGCTATCTGCTCTCTCTGTTCTTGGGACACTAGGTCTGAGGAACTTAGATAGCTAGTTATAGGATCTATTGGAGATATTTCTATAAGTGTAAAGGTCACCACACTTACAGCAAAAAGCAGTAATATCAGCCTAACAAATGAATTTAAAATATATTTTTTCATTAATCTTCTATACTCCACTGTTCAAGGTTTGATAGTACAGGCCATGAATGACCGTGGGGGTGTATTTTCTGGGTGCCTATGTTTAGCTTTTCATCTACAAAATATAGGTGATCTACATTGACCAGCCACACAAAAGGTGCATCTCCTAAGGCTGATACCCCATTCTCTCCGTCCCACTGTACCTGTTTATACATATTTATAAATGTTTGGTAATCTGTTTGTAATAGTGCTGTTTCTAAAATACTATCCACTGCTTGGTTATGATAGTATTCTGGATTATAGAAATCTACACCTTTATTGGAGCTGTGATATAGATAGTAGCTCTCCATTGGGTTTTGAGATCCAAAGCCCATTAACACAGCTTTAGAGTGCATTTCTTTCTCTATTTCATCCCAGCTTTTCCCCTGTACTACTATTTCTATCCCTAGGCTTTTAGCCTGATTTGATACTGCTACTGCCAAAGCCTGTCTTGTGGTATCTGCTGCGTTATATAAGAGATTAAACTCTGCTTTTACCCCTTCTTTATATCTTATTCCATCTTCGCCTAATATCCAACCTGCATTTTCTAAAAGCTTTATGCTATACTCTGGATTATAGTCCACTATACTATCCTCACTTGACCATGGCATACCATCACACTCACTATATGCCACTGTCCCATATCCATTTAGTGCGTCCTCAACTAATAACTGTCTGTCTATTCCATAGGATAGCGCCTGTCTAATAGCTATATCCGAGGTTACATTATTTCCTATTGGATAACCATAGGAATTTACCTGTCCCTCTACTGCTGTAGTAGGCAGTGTTAATCCTCTATTGTCAATAGTCTGAAACTCCACTAGCTCCATGCCTTCTATAGGCGAAGAAGCTAGATTCATATTTGTAAGGGCAAGATCTACCTGTCCAGATTTTGCAGCAGCATAGCCACTTTCATCACTCATGAAAAGTATTGTAACACGCTGAAAATCTGGCATCTCTCCATAATAATAAGGATTAATCCCCAGTATTACCTGTTCTCCTTTATTCCACTGTAAAAGGGTAAATGCACCACTGCCTACAGGCTCTTCTAGGTAGCTATCACTATAGTAATCCTTTGGTACAATTCCTGTTTGGGCTATTGTGTGGATAAATGTTATTTGAGGCTTAGATAGATTAAATTTTATGTTATAATCATCTATAACCTCTACAGATTCTAACATGGTTAAGTCTACAGCTGATCCACTGTTTTTTGCTGTTTCAAAGGTAAAAGCAACATCATGGGCAGTTAGCTCGGTACCATCAGAAAATTTTACATCATCTCTAATGGTAAAAGTCCAGCTTAGTCCAGCTTCACTTACACTGTAGTTAGTGGCAAGATCATTTACTATATCCATATTGCTATCGGTTTTTACTAATGTGCTTTGTATAAGGGGGTTACCGTCCCTACCCCAACCTAAACAGGGATCAAATCCTGTTTCTGGCTCACTGGATAGAGAAATTACTATACTGTCTTTATTTGTCGTAGCAGTATTAGAACTTTGAGAGCCACTTTGGCAACCTGTCAACATCAAGGCTACCGCTAATATTAAAGGGATTATTCTCGTCATATTTATGACCTTCCTTTGTTGTTTTATATGGATTTTTGCAAAAAAATAGAGTTTAAGCCATCAATGCTTAAACCCTCGTGGTTATTTCTATTAAATTTAATTTAGGTAATAATATTATAGCTTTTGTAATTTATCAAAATTCGTTTCTGATAAATATAGCTAATAATACAGGATTTCTCTAAAAATATAGATATATTTTACCATAAGCACCACTTTAATGCAATAGCAAATATTATAATATAATAAGATAACCAGTACAATAAAAACATACCACCTATATTAAAAAAAGTACCATTTACAAAAAATATATAGATTTATTCTATATATATGTTATTATATAATAAAAAACAAAAGGATGGTATTAGTTATGAATATAGAAGAATTTAAAGCTAAATGCGCTCAAGAAGAAGACTGGGCACCAGGTTGGGACGCAATTGATGGAGCTTTTAATGAGCTTTATCCTAATCAAGAGCCTTTTCATTATGGGACAATCATCACTTCAAGAGCTATTTTTGGTGGGCCTGAGTATTTAGATGGTTATTCCTACTTCACCTCCCCTAAGGGTTATTGTCATGTAGTTACCTATGGTATGACTGAGCTTTATCAAAATGAAGAAATGTTTGGTGATGAGTTTAATAAATGGGGTTATGAAATGACTATGAAAGTCAATGGTACTCCTGAGGAACACAAATGGGTTGGTAGCTTTTTAGGACATCTGGCTAGTTACACTTATAAAACTGAAAGATATTTTGATCCTTTCCAGTATGTTGGCTTAGATATTAGAGAATTAGTTAATAAGCCTGAGTCTAAGATGAGTGCTTTTCTAATAGTACCTGACAGCGAAGTTGAAACTATTGATACCATCTATGGTAAAACTATGTTTTTACAGTTAGTGCCTATTACCGAAAATGAATTTAATATTGTAAAGGAAAATCGTGATAGAGTTGATGAGCTTTATCAGGCACTAAAAAAGCACAATCCTGATTTTGTAGTGGATTTTGATAGAACAGAGGATTTAATCACCCTTTAATAAATTTACACTTTAAACACAGCCTTCTTCCCTTAACTTTTATCAAAATGGAGGCTGTACTTAGAGTTTATTACCTATTCACAGGTATATTTAGGTAAAAATTGCATAAATCCCTTGAAACAATGCTATAATTATGATATAATAGTTATCTGTTGTGATGAAGTTATCATATAATTATAAATACTAACCTAAGGAGGTGCTAATTTGGCTAATACTGAAATTAAAACTATCACGCAAAATAGACAGGCAAGACATGAATACTTTGTTATTGAGAGCTTTGAAGCTGGTATCGAGCTAACTGGTACCGAGGTTAAATCAATCCGAGCAAGTGGTGTAAACCTTAAAGAAAGCTGGTGCGATATTAGCGGTGGGGAAGTATTTATTAAGCAGATGCACATTAGCCCTTACGAAAAAGGTAATATCTTTAACAAAGATCCCCTTAGAGTAAGAAAGCTACTACTACACAAGAGAGAGATTAATCGCCTACTAGGTATGATTAAACAAGAAGGTTTAACCCTTATCCCTCTTTCCCTTTATCTTAAGGGGTCTCTAGTTAAAGTACAGCTAGGTCTGTGTAAAGGTAAAAAACTTCATGACAAAAGAGCTGATTCTGCCAAGAAAGATGCGAAGCGAGAAATTGATAGAGCTATGAAAGACAGAAACAGATAAGTCCCTTCCCTAGCCTTTTCCAATCAATATGGGGGTGTAAAGGTTTCGACGGGGATGATGCAGTGTGAGAAGCGAGCAGAGGAGTATGCCCTCTATAAAACATAACTTTTTTAAATTAAACGCTGAAGATAATTTAGCTTTCGCAGCTTAATTAAGCTGTCGTCTAACTGAGCAGGACCACGGGCACAGATTAGGCGTCGATTAGTGGTGAACGATTTATCCTAGTTTCCTTGTAAGATAAATTGTATTAAAGGATACCTAAGGTTATAGCCTGTTTATCGGCGATTACTAAGGGGAATTTTAAATGATAAACTGCGCTCGGAGATGCTTGCATGAATTTGTTTTCGGACGCGGGTTCAATTCCCGTCACCTCCACCAAACAGCGGTGTTAAAAAAGCTAACCTTGAAGAAAAACCGAGAAATCGGGAGCTTTCGAGAGAAAAGTGGCTTTTTTAGCACCGTAACTTTTTGAAATATAACAGCTCTAAATATAGCTAACTTTTATAAGCTGATGTGAGCCCTACCATTATCACAGTTAAAAAGACAGAGGCTTCAGCTAATAATAAAGAAAATTAAGTAAAATTTGATATAGATAGTATGAAGATAATAGTAGTTAAAACTGTACTATTGCTTGCAGACTATTCCACAATATGGTATAATCCTATTTATTATTAATATATAAAATCGGGTTAAAATAGAAAGGATTGAGTTTGAAAATAAATTTTCAAACCGCAAGTTTTGAGGCTTTTCACTGGGAGGGAGTGAAATTTTGCTAATGCCAGTTTGCTGGCAATGCAAAATCGCCTAAAACATTGCAAACAGAGAGAAAGGAATGGTCACATTTATGGAAAGATTACAAACTTTAAGAGAGAATAAAGACTGGGTTAATTTATCTATAGAATACTACAACCTAGGTGTTAAGGCTATGGAAGATGGCGATGATATCAAAGCAACATTATGGCTAGGTCGCAGTAATGCTATTTACAGTGCTCAAGATGATATATATACAGCTGTGGGAGATGAGTTACAGGACGATTGTTCCAGTCGTATAGGTGAGCTTGAGTCTGCTGATAACATCTATAATAGCTTCCCAGAATATACATCTGAAAAACTAAGCGATTTTTCTAATGCTCAGGTAAGTATAATTGGTTTATTTTCTATTTCAAGACTAATCCCAATACTTAATAGCTTTTCAAAACTTAATGGCTGTGGTATTTTAGGAGAAATCTCAAAAGTTCCTAATATAGTTCTAAAATCATTTTCTTCTGGTATATCTGGGGAAGAATTTCAGTTTTTGTCCGATCTAGCAGGAGGCCTTTATAGCTTTGCTGATAGTGAATACTACTGGGGTAACACCGAAACCGTACCAGTTGCTGGTAATCAGCCCCTAGAGGTTTTTGATTTACATGGTATGATGGGAGCTGTTGGGGAAATAGTAACATATCTTTTAGATTTTACTGATAGTCTATCTGCACTTTCAAGAGGCGAAGCTCCAGCTGAGTCTGAGTGCGAAATAGTAAACTGCACCCTACTTGCTGATTACTACAACAGAACATCAAATATAAATATCGAAGAAAATCCTCAGGTAAAATCCGAAATAGCTAGAATTAACGATGATTTTAATTTTATGGCTTCTGATATTTCCTTTGATGATATTATTAATAGAGTAAACGCTTACCTAAACCTAGATATTTTAAAAATATAAGTTTTCCGCGGACTTACACCACTAAATATGCTTATAAAAAACAGCTTAAACACTCAGTTTAGGCTGTATTCTTTATTCATATTTTTCTAAGTTAAATCCTAGTCTACTACTGTGTACACAGCCTTAGTAAAATTCACATTAAAGTTAATATCATCACCTATCTTAGGCACAACCTGTGGCCAGTGATTTTGTGCTATGATAGTTTCCTCACCACAGCTTATTGTAATCTTAAACTTATCACCCATAAACTGAACATCGGTAATTACACCTTTATTATCCCCTACTAGCTCTATATCTTCCGGTCTTATGCCTATTTTGTAGTTACCATTGGCTTTATTTAGAGTATAACTGCCATATACACTATGGGATATTCCATTATCCACCCTTGCCTTTATGCTATTTACACTACCTAAAAACTCAGCTACCTTGACAGTTTTAGGTCTTGTATAGAGATTATGTGGGGTGTCTACCTGTACAATCTCCCCCTGAAACATTACAGCAACCCTATCACTCATTCTAAAGGCTTCTTCCTTGCTATGGGTAACTATAACAGTGGTTGTTCCTGTTTTTTTATGTATGTCTTTTACAAACTGTTGCATACTATCCCTAAGTATTGGGTCTAGATTGGAGAAAGGCTCATCTAGTAGCAGTATGTCAGGGCTTACAGCTAAAGCTCTAGCTATAGCTACCCTTTGTTGCTGTCCTCCTGATAGCTGGTAGGGGTATTTCTTCTCCTGCCCTACTAGCTCTACTGTTTCGATTAGCTGAGAAACCTTCTGATTTATTATAGATTTATCCACCTTCTTTGCCTTAAGGCCAAAGGCAATATTCTTCTCTACTGTCATATGGGGGAATAATAGATAATCCTGAAAAACAAGAACTGCCCCAGTTTTACTAGTGTGCAGATTATTCACCTTATTTTCTGCTATATATATATCCCCACTGTCACAGCTAGTTATTCCAGCCATTACCCTTAGGGTGGTGCTTTTTCCACAACCAGAGGGGCCTAATAGTGCTATCATCTCACCTTTTATTATATCTAGATTTATATTATTAAGTATAGTCTTATTATCTATGGATTTTTTAACCTGTTTAAGCGATACCCAAGGCATAGTTTCCCTCCTTATTTTTTATCTATTTTTATATACGAATATTTGTTAAAAGTCTTTTCTATAACAGAGGTTATTAAAAGTATAGTTGAAATATAAACTATACTATAGATTGAGGATAATACTCTATCCCCCTGTTGTACATATGGAAACATCACTATAGGTAGGGTTTTAATCAGTCCCCCTCCAATTAGAAATGTTAGAAAATACTGTCCAAAACTTACCATAAACACCATTACACTAGCAGTTTTAATTGCTGGTGCTAAAATAGGCAGTGTTACTGTAAAGATGGTTTTTAGAGAGCATTCACCTAACATACTAGCTTGCTTCTCATATCTATCCCCTATTAATTCACAGGGGGATTGTAATATAAGCATAGCATAGGGTATACATGGGATAACATTAGCTATAAGCACTCCTATAAAGCTATCCTGTATCCCTAATTTTAACATTGTGGAATACATTCCCATACCTATTGTAGTAACAGGTATAATTATTGGTGCCCATATTAAGGCATACCATAGACCCTTTAGTTTAATATTACTGTTAGCTAGTATTTTAGCTGTTGGTATTGTGATGATTAGTGTTGCTACAGTAACTGATAGTGATAGTAAAACCGTATCAAATACTACCTTAAATATACCACCATCAGAAAGTAGATACTTAACCGACCTTAAAGAGTAGTTTTCTGGAAGTAGTAGTGGCCACTGCCATCGTTGGCTAAATGCCCAGATAAATAATGGTACAAAGGACACGATTATTACCCCACATATAACCCTAGCTATATTCTTTCCTACAACAGTATTATTTGTTATAGGCAGTTGGCTATCTATGTTATATCGCTGTCTTTTTTTATCTACATATAGGTATATCATCAGCAGTATAAAACAAAAAACAGTTATTAAAACATTTATTACCATAGCATATACTCGGTGAGTTAACTGGCTACCTGTGTAATAGTTATAAGCAAGTATTGGTAGTGATTTAGGTGAAGTTGGACCTAATAGAAATGGAGTTTCAAAAGCCCCAAAAGAAAATGCAAACAGCAGTAAAAATGATGTAATAATACTAGGTATAGCCACAGGTAATACTACTGTGAAAAATGTATACATCTTACTTGCCCCTAAATTTTCTGAGGCAAGAGAAAGTTTTGCATTGGTACTGCGTAAAACGGATTGTATAGTTATTAGCACAAAGGGTATGCCCTTCCATAAATATGTAAGGATTATCCCCATACCAGCTGTATCCTGTGTTAAGGGGATAAACTGGGAGGGCTCCTCTATAAATCCTATATGATAACAAATTCTAGCTATAATTCCACCTTGGGAAAAGAATAGATAGATAATCAGCGTGGATATAAGATGGGGTGTTAATATAGGAAGTTGTACAATTTTTTCTGCCTTTAAGCTTCTGTCATTTGTATAGAATATAAAAGCAAAGAAAACCCCTACAGCCACTGCAATTACAGAGGCTGTAAAGGAATAATATATAGTAAAACCCACCGATTGTAATAAACCCTCAGTGGAAAAAACTTCTTTATAATAATCAAATGTAATGTCATATAGCCCAAGCTCTGGGAAATAACCTAGGCTTTGTGCAACACTAGTAATAATTGGAAAAACAAAAAATACAATTAATATAGATAGTGTAGCTAGTAAGGTAAGATGTGATTTAAGTTTTGTATTCTTCATATAATTACCAAGGGTAAACCTACCAAAATAGCAGGTTTACCCTTTCTTTCGGCTATGATAGGAGTTCTGTTGTCCAAATTGTATCGATGGTTTCAATTAGAGATGCGTGAGTTTCTGGCAGTGGCGAACCCAGTAGCACACCATCACCCATTAGTGATTTTTCTTCCTCTGTTAGTTTGGTTGGATCTATTACCGATAAATCCCCCCAATTAGCTGGATCTGCTTTAGCTGCTTGTAGCTCCACTGATAACAGCTCATTAATTAACACTAATGCAGCTGCTGGATTTGGGCTAGTTGCAGATATACTTAAAAAGTGAGTATTAGATAATCCACCATTATCAAATGTGTAGGCTACTGTACTTTCGGGGAATAGCCCTTCGCTTATACCCTTGTATACACCATCAACAGTATATGTCATAGCTAGGTCTATCTCTCCATCTGCGTACATAGTCTGTAGCTGTGCAAATCCTGATGGATAGGTTGTACCTTCTCTCCATAAATTAGACTTAATATCATTAAGATAGCTCATTGCTGGTGCTGTAGCTGTAGCGATTTCTTCTTCTGTTAAATCCCCAGATACCAGTGCCTGCCCTTCTGTAGACTGCATAATTACATTTCTAACAAAGGCACTGCCTGTAAATTCTGGTGGCGCTGGATAGGTAAACTTACCAGGATTTTCTGCTGTCCATGTTTTTAACTCATCTAAGGTTTTTGGTAAGTCACCTTTACTACTATCACCAAAGAACACTAACTGTGCTCTACCCCATGGTGCTTCCATTCCTTCGGTTTCCACACCAAAATCCATTATATTGCTTTCCGCAGTTAAATCTAGATACTGCTGTCCATTAGGTAGTTTGTCTAGGAAACTGCCATAAAGGAGATCACCTTCTTTTGCTGTGTAAAAATTTTCTCCATTTATCCAAACAACATCAACACTGCCCTCTTTACCACTGGATTTCTCTGCTACCATTCTAGTTAGTATCTCAGAAATATCCATGCCAACATGTTCTAGTGTAATGTCATATTTTTCTTTCATTGTATTTGCTACCTCAGTTGTGATGTAGCTATTTACTTTACTGTCTCCACCCCAGCCGTAAAATGTCACTGTGGTGCCTTTTGCAGTTTCTACAATCTCTTCCCAGCTCATGTCTAGAAGCTCTGTTTCTCCTTGGCTAGTGGTCATGGTGTTATTCTCTGTATTTCCTTGAGAAGATTCTGTAGGCGCTGGTGTTGTGCATCCCGATAGAATAACTAAAGATAGTAATAGGCTTACCATCTTTGATACATTAAATTTTTTTGTCATAATTATGACCATGCCTTTCTATAAGTTTGAATTTTATTTTCAAACTTTTAATCCCTTAATAATTTTTTGTAGGCTTAATATTACTGATCTGCTGTAAAAATTTGCTTTGCTTCTCTCATTCTCTGCAATGCTGTGTAAGATATTAGTACTGTTGTTAATAATACTATATAAATTAGATGTTTGTCAAATATTGCCATTGCAGTAAAGCAGATGAATCCCTCTGCTCTTTCCATTACCCCTGTTTGATATTTAAAGGATTTCTCTCCTGTATTAGCCGATAAAGCTCCAACTGAAAGAAATACACACATTGAAAACAAAATTGAACACAGTAAAAATACAAAATAAATCCTAGATTCAGGATATTTTAGTGCAAGTGCTACTATTAGTCCCATCTCCACAAATCTATCAAATATTAAGTCCATTAATGTTCCCCAAGGCGACATAGTTTTAGTTGCTCTTGCTATACTTCCGTCCACTGCATCTAACAGCCCAGAAAGCCATAACATACCCACAGCCATTGCTACCATATTAAAATAGAGAAAAAAGGAAGCAGTCATGCCTATTAGAAAAGCTATAACTGTAACATCGTTTGCTGATAGTTTAAGTTTAATACATAGGTTAGCTATTCGCTGAATTGATGGTTGTACATATCTTCTTGCATTACTATCTAACATATTTATTTCCATCCTCTCTCTTTACATAATCCTAAATATAGGTTAATAGTGGGTATATAAATGCTACACCCACTATCCACCAAAAAATTATCTGCTATTTATATTGCTTTCCCATTGTCTTCCCATTTTTCTGTGTAGGATTTTACCTTTTCTTTAAGTTCTGGATCTACATCTGTGCCAGCTTCAGAAGCTGCATAAGACCACTCAATCCATGAACCATCATAGTTATAAACATCCTCTACACCTAGTATTTCTCTTAATACCATCATAGTATGGGAAGATCTAACGCCTGACTGGCAGAAGGTAATAACCTTCTTACCATCAATCAAATCACCATAAATAGCCTCAAGCTCTTCTGGAGATTTTAGTGTTTTGTCTTCGTTTAGTGCATCTACCCACTCAATGTGAACAGCACCTGTAATTGCACCAACACCATATGCACCTGAGGAAGATCCTGTTTCCTTACCATCAAATTCATCCTGTGTTCTTGTGTCAATGATTACCCATTCATCTGGATTCTCAAGAGCAGTAATTACATCATAAATATCAGCACCAAGCTCATCTACATTCCACTGGGTGGATACAAACTCAGTCTTTACATCTTCGTTTGCCAGTGTTACCTGCTTACCAGTATCATAACCAGCATCCTTCCAAGCATTTAAACCACCATCTAAATACATTGGCTCTAGTCCAACTAGTTCTAACTGCCATCCAAATCTAGTGGAATCATGCATAGATCCTGTGGAATAAACAATAATTTTGCTATCTTCGGTTACACCTGCTTTGGATAATAAATCATCCATAACATCCTCACCTTTTCTAAAGCCACCTACATTTACACTAATAGCCTCAGTAGACCCTGAGCCTGAGTAATCC
>CAYJEQ010000039.1:15159-19756 GCA_964369235.1 uncultured Oscillospiraceae bacterium
TAATCCCCACGCCACACTCTATAAGTGCCATCTATTGGAGAATTTTCATCAGTTAGAGGCACCATTGCCTTAACATCACTTAAAACCCCAAACACTACTACATCTTCACCAGAATCTATCAATGCCTTGGCATCTTCTACCGAGATAAACTGATTGTCATCCATCTCTACATCTTCAGTCATTGTATCCTCTGATACCTCTGAACTACTTTCTGTCTGCACTTCTGAGCTAGGTGATTCTGAGGACACTTCTGGGGCTGAACTAGCTGGAGTGGAACACCCTGCAAAACTTAGGACCATTGCTCCTATAAGTACTATGGGTAAAAATTTTTTCATGATAATACTCCTCCTAAAATTAACTTTTATTAATCTAACTTAATACCTTTTTTCTTTGCAATATGTTTTGGTATTAGAGATACTAAGAATAATACAACCCCTGCCACTGCAAACTGTACTAGCAGTTTTAAGGATACACCATTAGTAGCAATTTCCCCTGCTAGGAATGCGTATATAAATGACCCTGGTGCCATTGTCACCAGTGAAACTATAGCAAATGTTCCCACCTTCATAGAGGTAACTCCATAAGCATAGTTTTGCACATTAAATGGGAAAATAGGTACAAGTCTTGTTAGGATTAAAAAGCTAGTTCCGTTTTCACTTACACCATCTTCAATTTTTTTGAATATTGGGTTACCTTCGAATTTACTTGTAATAAATCCTCTAGCTACATATTTAGCAATAATAAATGCCACTGTTGCCCCTATGGTAGCACCAACTAGGGATAGGATTCCACCTAACACAGAACCAAAGGTTATCCCAGCCACAATAGTAAATGCTGACGCCGGTAACATACACACTGCAACTACTATATAAAGTAGTATATAGATAATATATCCTATTATCCCCAGTTCGCTAAACCATGCTTGTAGTGCATCAATATCAGTTAGAAAGCTAATAAATCCAGTTTTATATGCTAGAAATAATAGTCCTATAATCCCAAGTATCACAATAATATGTACTGGCTTTATACCACCTTTTCTTGCTTTTGTCTCTTCCATATAAATATTCATTCCTTTCTTGGTGTTTTGTGTCTTTTCTCATAATTATTATGAGAAATTTCGGGTGTTATAATGACCTAAAAACACAAAACCCATGTTTTAAACTTTGTTTCAAACTAACTTCCATCATTCTTTATTAGATAATAAAACTCTTATCTTGCCATGATTTTTTTGATACCCTGCTTTGTTTTAAATCTATTGCCCCACGCAGTCATTGTCTGTGACAGTGTATCCACTGGAGGTGCATCGCCTTTTTTCACCACATCTCCATATACTAAATCAAGTATATGCCATGCCTTAGCTCCACCTAGTAGCATTGACTGTCTACAAGCTGCGCAATAGGTTACTACTTCCTCTGTTGGGAAATCCCCAACTCGTCTTTCCATAACCCTTTTTGCCACCTCTGGATTTGCTGGCACTACCATACCACCAAAGCCACAACATCTTGTTTTATCTTTGGTTTTCTCTGGCTCTACAAAATTATACCCTAGCTCGGTCATTATCCAACGAATACCCTCATGAATATCTTTGTAAGGTCTAATTGAGCAAGAATCATGCATGGAGAATACCACATCACTATTCTTTGCCTTACCTACTAATGCTGGTGGCAGTCCAATCTCAGGGAATAGTGACCAGAGAGAGGTAACCTTAATATTAGGATTAAGCCCCATTGTTTTGTAGCAACTCTGACAGGCTACTATTACCTCATCTACTCCACATTCCTCTAAATCTCTTGTAAGTCCATCAAATCTCTCATGAAATTTTTCTTCCTGACCTACCGCCTTAGTTGGTTTACCACAACACTTCTGTATTACAGATAAATCTGGGTAAACTGTTTTTAGATGCTCAATTGTTTTAAGCACTAAATCCGGATTATATGACGATAGCGCACAGCCACCGATAAATGCTTTTCTTCCCATTATTATGCCCATTCCCTTCTTATAATGATTAATTAATCCATCTTTTTACCTTTGCGTGTTGTTGTAAATAGTTTGCTAAAGCCTAATAGCTGATGCATATTAATAGCCTTATGTCCAGCCATTGGAGAATTACCACCATTAGCCTTAACCATATCTTTTCTAATTGCACCAAATAGCTCTGCGAATTTATAATCTTCTGGGCAAACTAATGTACACTGATCACACATATTACAGGAGTAACATATTACTGGATCAATCTCACCTGTTGCTAGGAATTTCTCAAATAATTCTCCTGGATAATCTGCAAAATCATTAAGCATAATACACTCAACCATACACTTCTTACATTCACATTTAAAACATCTTGAGGCTTCTGCAACTGCTGTTTCTGTATCAAAGCCAAAATCACACTCATCAAAGGTCTTAATGCGTGTAGCCACATCCATCTCTCTTGTATGATTTCTTGGAATATCTGTGGCATCTTCTGGAAGTGGAATATCTAGCTTAGACTGGAAGGAATATTCCTGAGTAAAATCTCTATCTTCTGATAGGTCTTTACCTTCTAGATATCTCATTACTGATATAGCAGCTTTTCTACCTAGTGCCATAGCTTCTACAACTATATTGCTTCCACCACAGTCTCCTGCAATAAACACACCATCTGTGGCTGTTGCCATAGTGTCCTTATCACAGCTGTATCTACCGCCTCTACCCTGTTCTACTTCACCTGCTGTAGCGTCTTCAACTATCTGCCCTGTAGCAAATATTATAGTGTCACAGGCAATGGTTTTGGTGTTTTCTGTATATACTGGATTAAATCTGCCTTCACTGTCAAATATACTACTTACTTCTTGAATGATAGCACCAGTAACTAATCCATTTTCTCCTAAAATCTCTTTTGTACCATGGGAGGTATGATAGATTACACCCTCAGCAGATGCACCATGTTGCTCATGGGAGCTCGCTGGCATGGTCTTATCACACTCTAGACAAACTAGGTTAACACTCTCTGCTCCTAGTCTTAGTGATGTTCTAGCACAGTCCATGGCAACATCACCACCACCGATTACCATAACATTCTTACATGGGTAATCAGTTCTAGCCTCTAGTGACGCTAACTTTAAGAAATCCACTGCATTAGTAATATTCTTATTATCATCACCCTTAGTCGGAATCTGACTGCCTTTATGGGCGCCATTAGCCACTACTACTGCGTCGTAGGAACCTTTTATCTCAGCAAAGGATATATCCTTTCCAACTTCTACACCCATCTTAAATTCAATACCAAGGTTTTCAAGATACTTATATTCAAAGTCGATTACATCTCTTGGTAAACGGTAAGCTGGAATACCAACTCTCATCATCCCACCATATACATCTAACTTCTCATATATCGTTACCTGATGACCTTCTTTTACTAGGTCAATTGCTGCTTGTGCTCCTGCTGGCCCTGCGCCTATTACAGCAACCTTTCTGCCTGTGTCAGGTTTCTTGCTTGTATCCCACAGTTCTTCTTTATCAGCATTATCTGCTGCATATCGCTTAAGGGCAGCTATAGATATAGGCTGGTCGTATTCTTTACATCTGCGACATACATCTTCACAAGGATGTGCGCAAATTCTTCCTAGAGAACCAGGTAAAAATAGCTTCTCTCTAATTTTTAGCAGTGCTGCCTGGGTATCTCCATCTTTGATTAGGTTAACATAGCCTATTGCATCGGTGTGCATTGGACATGTTGTAGTACAGGGTGCATGATTATGACCCTGACATTCCTCAGCAATAGTCATAGCGGTCTTCATTACCTTTTCACTAAAGTTCAATGGTGTAGCCTCCTTTAAATAACATATATAAAATTTTATTTAACCTACTTGTTCATTGGGAATTACATGGAAAATATTTCTTGTTACATCTGTTAGATAATCTAAATTTTTTGGATTATTTTACTAATTTTACACAAAGAATTATATCATATTGGTATTTTTATGTCAATTTTGTATATTTATATTTTGTTTTTCCAAAGCATATATCGGTTATAAAAAAATACTATTTTAAGATATATTTGTATAAATGGGATAATCACTTATTATTTTTCAACAAATATATTTGTAAAAATATGTTATATTTACCTTAAAGTTCTCTTGTATTCTACATCAACTATTGCCATATAATTTATATTTTGTATAGTTATACTAATCATTATTGTACTATTGTATCATTATGAAACATAAACATATTTATGTAATGTCATATATTTATAAAATACATCAAATGCTGAAAGGATTATGTAATATGTATAAAGAAAAAGTTGAGATTTTAAGTCATAGCCTTGTATTAGAGGGGCGGAGTAATTTGAAAATAACTGGGGTTAAAGATATAGAAAGCTTTGACGAGAGCCTTGTTGTGCTTTTTACCAGTGAAGGTCTTTTAAACATTCATGGCAGTGGGCTACACATAAGTAAAATTGACCTAGATTGTGGTAATATTGCCTTAGATGGAGAGGTATTCACTATTAACTACAGTGGTGGAGAATCTAATAAAACAAGTTTCTTTAGCAAAATATTTAGATAATCTATCAGGAAAGGTAGGTCTTGTTTGTGGAGATATATCTAACTAAGCAGCT
>CAYJEQ010000039.1:19766-24329 GCA_964369235.1 uncultured Oscillospiraceae bacterium
CTACTGGATTTTCTTTATTCTTGGTTAGTAGGCGGATTTTTAGGAATAGTCTTTGATACATTTTAAACTATAGAAATCCTTAAAGAGCCACATAAAGCTGAACTGTTTATCTACGATATTTTATTTATACTAATCTTTGGTTGTAGTTATTTTCTATATACTTTATATGTGGACACTGGAGAACTGCGATTTTTTATATTAACTGGGATTACTCTAGGCTTTATTTTATACAAAGCTACCTTAAGCAGATATATAATGGGAATATTTTATAAAATATATGTTACTGTCAAAAAATCTCTAATTGCTATAAGAAATATATTTATAAGTAATTAGGTTTTTTTATAACAAAATAGAGAATTTAATAAGAAAAATTATAATAAATTTAAAAAAAATATCAAAAATCACTTGATAATCTTATACACTTTGTTGTATAATAAGATATATAACTGTAAATTTTTATAACCTGTAGAGAGGATGTGAACTAATGGCAAAAACAAAAAAACAAAATAATAATTTTATATTTAAAATTTGCGCTATTGGATTCATCTGCATTGCTTTAGTTAACCTAATTGATCTACAGATTCAGCTATCTAATAAGAAGCAGGAGCTGAATGATATTAGTGAACAGCTTTATATAGCTAATATAGAGAATAAAGAGCTAGAAATGGTTCTTGGTAAAACCACCGATGAATCTTATATTGAACGAGTGGCACAAGAAGAGCTTGACTTTGCATACCCTGATGAGAAGGTATACATCGATATTTCTGGCAGCTAGATCTATTAATTATTCAAGGAGGATTTTCTAAAAAATGCAGGAAGTCACTATAGGTAGTATATTAGAAGGTAAGGTTACAGGCATAACTAAATTTGGTGCCTTTGTAGAAATTGGTGAAGGCGCTACAGGTATGGTTCATATTTCTGAGGTAGCTTCTAACTATGTTAATGAAATTAGAGATCACCTTACTGAAAATCAACAGGTTAAGGTTAAAGTCCTATCTGTTTCCGAAGATGGCAAGATAAGTCTTTCTATTAAGAAAGCCCAGCCTCGTGAGTTTAACGAAAATAATAGATATAGCAGTAATAGACAGCAAGGCAATAGATCTAGTGATGGATATAGGGATAACAGACAAGGTGGAGGTAAGTCTGGTGGATATAATAAGCCAAGGTCAAATAGCCGTCCATATAACCCTAACCCAGCACCACTAGATTACAGTAGCATCCCTGAGTATGTAAGCCCAAAAAATCGTGGTGATGACCAGTCTTTTGAGGATATGATGTCTAAGTTTAAGCAGTCTAGTGACGACAAAATGACCGATTTAAAGAAATACATAGATGTTAAGCGTGGTTCTAGTAATAGAAGAAGTCAGCCAAGATAATCACTTAAGAAAATAAAATATTATATAGCTTTTGCTAATTTTTAGGATAACTTGTATTTTATGCTTCCCATAGCTTCGGAAGTTATGTCAGGTTATCCATTTTCTATAGATAACATTAAGATAAATAAGTTGGACTGGTGTACTACTTGGTAGTTTATCCCGTCACACCAGCGAGAAAGAGGAATATTATGTTATTAACCAATATAAGAATTTACCCAGTTGTAGGCAGTGAAATATCAAATGGATACATCTATATAGTAGATGGTAAAATATCTGATATAGGCACTATGGACAGCCTTACCCTTACCCATCCAGAGACTATATCCCTAGATGGCACAACAGCATATCCAGGTTTTATTGACGGACATTGCCACCTAGGCTTATTCGGTGATGGACTAGGTGTTGAAGGTGAAGATGGCAATGAAGATACCGATCCTATTACCCCACACCTACAGGCAATTGATGGGATAAATCCAATGGATAGAGGTTTTTCTGAGGCCATAGAAGGCGGCGTAACTACCGTTGTAACAGGCCCCGGTAGTGCTAACCCTATTGCTGGGCAGTTCTGTGCTATTAAAACCACTGGAGTTATAGTGGACAAAATGCTAGTAGCTAAAAGCTGTGCTATGAAACTGGCTTTAGGAGAAAACCCTAAGATGGTTTATCATGGCAAAGGCAATGCCCCAGCAACTCGTATGGCAACAGCAGCCCTTATAAGGGATCAGCTAAACAAAGGCAAAAAATACATGGAAGATATGGAAGAAGCCAAGGAAGATGATGAAGTAGATCAGCCTGAATATGATCAAAAGTGTGAAGCACTAATTCAGCTTCTTGATAAAACCATACCACCTCACATTCACGCCCACCGAGCAGATGATATTGCAACTGCACTGCGTATATCTAGAGAATTTGACTTCTCTCCTGTTTTAGTACACTGCAC
The DNA here is from genome assembly GCA_964369235.1 of uncultured Oscillospiraceae bacterium. GTDB lineage: Bacteria > Bacillota > Clostridia > Oscillospirales > Ruminococcaceae > CAYJEQ01. The sequence goes on from CAYJEQ010000039.1 coordinate 22,083, forward strand.
AGAGGGACATCTGTTAGCAGATGAATTAGGAATCTCAAAAGCTGAGATTATCTGTGGCCCCCTAATAGGCTCCCGTTCTAAGCCTGAGCTTTCCAATCAGTCCCTTAAAAACCCAGCAATTCTATCCTCTGCTGGAGCTAGAGTTTCTATCTGTACTGATCACCCTGAAGTGCCTATTCAGTATCTCGGTATTAGTGCTGGTTTAGCAGTGCGAGAAGGCATGGATTACCACAAGGCTATCCAGTCTATCACAATTAATCCTGCAATTCATGCTGGAATAGAGGCTAGTGTAGGCTCTCTAGAGGTTGGAAAAGATGCTGATATAGTATTGTTTGACTGTGATCCTCTAACCCTAGCTGCAAAGCCAAAGATGGTAATTATAAATGGCAAAATCCTATTAAATGACAGATAATAATAAAACTAAAACAGCTTGTAGCAAAGAAAATTGCTACAAGCTGTTTTTTCTTTATAAAATATTAGGTGAAATTATGTTTGGGTGACTTCCCTCGCCATCGGCTAAGGAAGTCACCCAAACAATTGATATATAAACTATTTAATATATAATTTTTCTAAAACTAACCATACTAATACTCAATATAGCTATCTACATCCTCTGGCAGTGTGATTGTCACAGCTTCACCTATGGTGTAATACTGGGTATATGTATGGGTTATAAATTTACCAGAAAGAGCTGGTGTGTTAATATCTATCTCTATTCTTATATCACTTTCGATAATTTCCCCTTCCTTAGAGATAACTGTTTGACCACTAGCCGTTATAAATTCTACCCCCTCACTAACACCGTGTATTTGTTCTATTTCTTCTTTATACTCTGGTAGAGCCTCTTCCTTAATAGCATATGCAAAAACATACTGATGATCTTCATCTGCTACGGAAAAATGCATTAGATCTTCTCTGTTAAACCCTGCACCAGAGTAATCCACCATTGTAAAAAGATCCTCTGATGATACTTTAGATTTCATCTTTGTTTCACCATAAGTAGTATAAAAATATCCGTCTAGATAGTATATCTCTATATCTCCTACTTCTGCAAGTTGTGGACTTTCTGAAGATGATTTCATATAGTATTTAATATTATCATCATCTATCATATCATATTTAATCTCATGTTCAGCTGTATTTACAGTTGTGGTTTCTGCTGTTATCATCTCGGTTTGCTGATACATCTTTAGATGAGCTGTAGTAGGATCTAAGGCTTCTGACATAGCCTGATTAAATAACTCCTCATCTGATAGATTACTATCTTCTATGTCTATGGTAGGGCTGTTTTCTATTTTTTCTACAGTGGAATTGCTAACCTCACTGTCTATAGTAGTACTATTTTCAAGGGTTTCTCCTTCATTAGAACAACCAACTAATACTAGGGACAATATAATAGATAAAATTAACTTGTTTTTCATGGTTTTTTACCTTTCTTTAGGAAGCTTTTCTTTGATACAATCAATATCTCAATAATAATATACTTTTAACTTCGATTAAACTCTAAAAAACGAGTTCCCTGAAATGTTAGCACCCCTATATCACTCTCCAAAAGTAGCCCCCACTGCTCCCCAGTAATAGAAAATTCCATACGGTCACCACTTTCTACCTGAAATGTCGCAAAATAATTCGTTCTAGTACGGCTATGGTGCATATTATTCCCACGAAAACTCCTTATCTCTGTACGCTTTGCAATTACTGTAGCTGTAACATTTAGCACTGGAGAAGCATTGTTTATTGAGTTTTGTTTTGCACTACGAATTGCAGTTACAACAATACTAATAAAGACAAATGCAAACATACATATTACAATAACCGGAATAACATTCCCCATAATATTAAACATAAAAAAGCTTGTATCATATCCCATATAACTTCTCATTCCTTTCTCGATGTTTTGTGTGGGTGTTATAGTGACCGAAAAGCATAAAACCCATGTTTGAAACTTTGTTTCAAACTACTTCTTCCTCTAATCTATTATCTTAGAACATTTTTTACATCGTATAAATGCCTAAAATTGGTAAATATATCACTATTATATATCAATGTATAGTTAAACACAAGAAAAAATATAATTTTCTGTAATTGTATCAGCAATTATAGCTCATGTATATTAACTTAACTTTGCGATAATTTATGACTTGCTATATAGCAAAAAACAGCCAGCTCTCACATAGAGAACTGGCTGTAAATACATTAAGAGAAATTAGATAGGAAAACCCCAGCGGCAACGGCAGAGCCGATAAC
>CAYJEQ010000040.1:0-23576 GCA_964369235.1 uncultured Oscillospiraceae bacterium
TTTATATTTTTTTAAGTAGGCTCTTTTCTTACCCCAACATTTATTATAGAGCCTAGAAATACACCTAACAAATGGATATAATACCTTTATTTATTACATTATAGTTATATAATTATATACATATAACTATATAACTATATACCTATAATTTAAGAGAAAGCCCATGTAGTTAACCATTGTAAAAAAACAGTTGACAACCTATCCTCTATAGTGTATTATGTTAACATAAATTAAAAAATGGTTAACACACATTTATTATTGTAGAAGTTTTCTGCTTTAGAGAAAGGTTTATTATAACTATGACTAATAACAATAAGATAACCACAAGAGAGCTATGTCAGATGGCTATATTTACAGCAGTAATTATTATAATGGCACAGATTACCATTCCTATGCCCCTAGGTGTACCTATGACCATGCAGACTTTTGCTATTACCCTAGCAGCAGTAATCCTAGGCTCAAAGAAATCTGCCATAGCCACCACTGTATACATTCTAATGGGTGCAGTAGGACTACCAGTATTTGCTGGATTTAACGGTGGAATAGGTGCTTTACTGGGACCTACTGGTGGATTTATTATTTCCTTCCCTATTATGGCTTATATTATAGGTTTAGGCTATGATAGAAAACACTCTGCACTTACCTCTATTATCTATCTAACTCTAGGCACTATATCCAACTATGCCCTAGGTGTTTTTATGTTCTGTATACTTACTAGTAGCAGTGTACAGGTAGGTATTACAGCCTGTGTGCTACCCTTTATCCCTACAGCCGTTATTAAAGGACTTTTGGCAGTAATTGTAGGTGCTCAGATTAAAAAACGACTAGGAAAAGTCCTTAGTCCTACCACATACTAAATATCTCCCCTTACCTACTGTGATACTAGGTGTGCCAAACTATATCTGTGCACAGGCTGTAAGGGGTCTTGGACAATCCTTTAAACCTATGATAATTACCCTTGTAGGGGTGGTAGGACTTAGATTTATATGGGTGCTTTTCATATTCCCACTTAACCCAACAATACAGTTTTTAGGTCATTGTTACCCAGTTAGCTCCCTTATTATGTCCTTAATCTTTACAGGATATTTTATTATTGAAATTAAAAAACTAAAAAAACAAACTGCTTAGGTAATACTTATATTTTACCTATGTTTTAAAAATTTTAGGGTATAGTTGACTAGCCAAGGTATGCTAAATATTGCTAACACAGGATTAAAGGCAGTAATATTGAGTTTATACAGGGTGATGTAGTCTAAAACTATTAACTATTACCTGCCACTTTTTAACTTCATCACTTCTACCATAAACCCTTTCTGCATAGATATAACCTATATGGATTATTGTCTTAAGAGAAAGGGTTTATTACTATGGATGGAAAGAAGTTTATTACTAGTGGTATCTGGTTAACATTTATATCGATGATTATACAGCTGGCTGGGCTGTGGTTTACTGTGTATTTTTCTAACGCAATATGTGGGGAGGGCATGGGGATATTCCAGCTCATTATGTCTGTATACGGTTTAGGGGTCACTATTGGGCTGGGAGGTATCTCCATTGCCGTTACTAGAATAGTTACTAGAGAATTAGAGCTAGGCAGTAGTGCAACTGTGAACTCTGTAGTATTTCAGGCTATAATAACCTGCCTTTTAACCTCCCTTATATCGGTGTTTCTTATGTATCATTTTGCTGAGCTTATTGCTAGTCAGTGGATTAATGATATTCGTGCCTTTATGCCACTGCGATACATTAGTTTTTCACTGCCTTTTCTCGCTATATCCACCTGTATTAACTCATATTTTTTAAGTAGTCGTCAGGTGGTTTTATCATCGGTGTTAATGGTGGTGGAAAATATTTTTAGAATTACCATCTGTGTAATATTTATAAATTCCACCCATAACTACCTTGAAAATATTCTTGTGGCAGTTACTAGGGCTATAGTTATTGCTGAGTGTTTCTCTGCTATACTTAAACTAATAGTGCTAAAAGCCAAAAGCCCTAAGAGTAAATCCAGCTTAAAACCAATATATTTAGGAGAGATACTATCTATATCACTGCCTATAGGTATTAGTGGATTTATCCGAAGTTTTCTAAATATGCTACAAAATATCCTTATCCCTTGGGGCCTTAAAGAATACGGTATTGCCTCTATAACAGCACTGTCCACCTATGGGGTAATCCGAGGCATGGCAATCCCTATTGTTGTTTTCCCAGCCTCGGTGCTGTCCTCTTTTATCGCACTGTTAATCCCTGAAATTTCTAGATTTTACGAGCGTGGCAATAGTACTGCCATAGGCAGAGCCATTATAAAATCCACCAGTCTTACCCTTATATTTTCCATCTGTTTAACAGGGGTATTTATTACCTATGGCAGAGATATAGGCTATATCGCCTACACCCAAAAAGATGTTGGTGGATATATTATGCTACTGGCACCACTGGTAACCTTTATGTTTTTAGATGATGTGGTGGACTGTATTTTAAAAGGGCTTAATCAACAGCTTAAATCCCTGCAATATAATATTATTGAGTCCTCAGTTAGAGTGGTAATGCTCTATTTCTTAGTGCCAAAGCTAGGGATTGCTGGGTATATTATTGTAATTTTCACAGGTAATATCCTAAACTTTGCCCTTAGCTTTAACAGGCTTACTCAAATTGCCCCAGTGTACATTAATGTAAAATCCTCCATTGTAAAGCCACTTTTTGCCATTACTCTCAGCTGTTTATTCACAAAATCACTAATAGACAAAGGCATAATAATATACAGCTATAATATTACTATTATCCTTGCCATAAGTCTAACTTCAGTGCTATTTATGGCTATACTTTGGTTGTGGGGGGCTTTCCCCACAGGTAAAAACCATAGTTATCTACCTACACCATCTACTAAAAACCTACCTACTAGCTAGGGCGTTATCTACAGCTTTTTTAATAGCTTCGGAGGTTACTGTGGCTGTGGCAACAGCCTCCACATTGGTGGAATTAGCTGTGACGATTTTACTGGGCATCTCCTCTACAGCTTTGGTACCTATGCCATCAGTTTCGCTGTGGGACACTACCTCTACCCTAGAAATATCCTCCCCTAACATAGTTACCTGTACCTTAATCTCACCATTATACCCCTGACTAGTCCCTGTAAGAATAGGTTCTTCCCTACTGCTACAGCCAGTTACCATTGCAATAACTACAGCTACTAATAATATCTTTTTCATATATATGACCATTCCTTTCTTGCAGTTTGAAAATTTTATTTTCTAACTTATCTTCCTTTTCTTTATAGTAATATATATTTTGCTGATTTTACTGGGGTTTATTCAGTATTTGCACTATTTTTTATGTAAATATATTTATATATAAATTCACACTGTAACCATTAACATAATATTCTATATTAAATGTTGTACACACCAATTATCGACAAAAAACAAATGCTCCTACCTAGGTGTTGCCTAGATAGGAGCATAAGTTGTTTAATTATAGGGCAAATGTTGGGATACCATTATCAAATAGCTAGTTATTCTATAGATTATTTGTCCTCAAATATTAGCTGATCAATTAAGGTAAAGTCATTAAGATTATACTTCATTATATCACCATTTGAGCTGGTGTAGAAAGAATCTCCAATGTGTAGAGCTCTATCAGCAGTATAGCCTTGGTTGGATAGATCGGCAACTATGGTAAAACCTTCATTTTTATCTACTGAGATAATGATATAACCATTATTGGTTTGTACCACATCCATGTAGTAGGAGTCTTCCGACTGGTGCTTAACTTCGCTATATAGCTGTACTGGTATAGCAATAATCCCCTCAGCCTCGTTAAAGTAGAATGCTTTGTGGTCATAGATTGCATCAGAATCACTCATAGAGGTTTTACCTAGGATAAAGCTATCACGCTCCACCAGATTAGTAGGATCGCTTACATCAAATAGAGATAGCTTAATACCATCGGTTTGTACCCAACCCTCATCGTTATTGGTATGATACCCCAGTCCAATTAGAGTGTCTTCATCTAGTGGGTGCATATACTCAGAAAATCCTGGTATCTTAAGCTCTCCTAATACCTTAGGGGCTGTAGGATCTGATAGATCTATTGCAAATAGTGGGTCGGTTTCTCTAAAGGTAACCACATATCCCATATCTCCCATATATCTTACGGAGTATATTCTCTCATCAGGTGCTAATCCTTCCACTGCCCCTAGTGGATCTAGGTTTGTGTCTAGGATATATAGATTGTTTTCGCTTTCCCATGTTTCGGGATCTCTGCTAGTTGTAGCAATTCTAAAATTACCATTGTACTCGTCAGCAGAGAACTGGCTTTCAATAGTGCCCTTAACACTACCAGTTGCCACTGGTGTCATGGTATTACCATCTAGGTGTATCTTAGAAATCTGTAATGTGCCATAGTCATAATATACCTCGTTAATTAGGTATAGATGCTCTGTGGACATGTATATTTCGTCTACTCCACCTAGGATAGAGATGGACTTAGTGGTAATTCCATCTCCTAAGGTCATTGCAGACACTACGGTGTACTGGGTATAGTAATTATTATCAGGACAGATTAGTATATCATCTAGTGCTATGGAGGATTTTACTCCGTCCTGCCAGATAGTTGGGGTAAGGTCTTCTAGGGTGGTTTCGTTAAGTGGTTTAACTTCATTTATCCTATATTCATTTACCATGTAAATGGTGTCCCCATACATTCGTGAGCTGTCATAGCTACCAGACACAGCGTATTCCTTAATAAATTCCACATCATTAGGGTTAGAAATATCATAGGCTAGTAGGGTGGTAGAGGAATTATTCCCATACCAATAGCGAACTGTATCCTCATCATATTTATTTGCCATAATTACAAGATAATCACCATTAATAAACATATCCGTTGGATAATATCGCTCGGTGAAATACAGTCGGTCTACCTGTTCCATAGTGGTGGCGTCTGCCACAGTAATAGTAGCATTTCTTCCATCTTCCAGTCGGTAGATATATCTGCCATCGGTTTTGATAATATCTCCTTCATCTACATTCTCTACCTGTGTATTAGTAGTGGAGAAATCATCACCATAACCACTATCACTACCTGCTGTACTTGGATTAGGTTTTACAGTGAGGGAAGTGTTAATATCCATATCGCCACCACCACCTGTGGCAGGATTAGGTCGTATACTACCAGTGGATTCTTCTACCATGGGTTCATCAGAATAATCATAATAATGGTAGTCGTTTTCCATATACTCTCTAAGCTCTTCAAGGCTTTCCACCTTAATATAGTCAGAGTCCACCACTACAGGGGTGTTTAGTCTAGGGGTGGCTACTTCTACTTCAGGTGTTTCTTCCACAGAAGGTACCTCTTCTGTTGAAGGTATCTCTTCTGTTGAAGGTATCTCTTCTGTTGAAGGTATCTCTTCTGTTGTAGTCACCTCTGGGGAATCTGATACAATATTCTCTGGGGCTATAGCCGGGGAATCTTCCACTGGGGTTTCCGTAATTACTGGCTCATCACCTACAGGCTCCTCAGGTGCTGTAGTAGTTAACATAGGCTCTTCCATTAGGGGAGAATCCTGTGGCATCTCCTCTTGAGAGATAGGTTCTTCTGAGGTTGGGCTAGGGAAGGTTTCAGCTTGCTGGCTGGAGGAATTACCTATCATATCGCCACTTTGTATGCTACTGCCCTGATTAGTCATAATGTATGCAGAGGCAATAACTGCCATAAATGCAGCAGCATAGCCTATTGGGGCAAGTTTTCTATATAGTGGCACAGCTTTGGTTTCACTAGTAGCCTGTGTAAAGTCCACTACATTATCTGCTACTGGCTCTTCCTCAAGCAGCCCTAGAAGTTTAGAGCTTTGTAGACTTTCTGGAAGCTCTATATTACTGGCGTCCTGTAGCAGTATCTCATTAATATATTCCATGTCATTATTGGATACAATTTCTTCTGGGGTAAGGTCGGAGATTTTTTTGTCATTAGTGTCCATTGTAGATTACCCTCCTTTCTAAGGTCTTGTGCCGATTATTTTTCTAAGTTTTCCATAAGCACGGTGAAGTTTAGAACTTATAGTGCCATGGGGCACCTCTAGTATTTCACCAATTTCCTTTGTTGTGTATCCCTGAAGCACCGATAAAATAATAATATTTTTTTCCTCAGGGTGGAGGCTGTTTAGTGCCTCGGTTACTACAACTTTTTTGGTAGAGTCTTCCTCTACATTAATACTTTCGTCCATTAGGTCTAGCTGTTCAGATATGTCATCAGTCTGCTTATCCTTTATGTACTGGGTGATTTTGCGCTTACACCTAATATGTAAGATACGCATTATCCATGGCTTAAAACTCTCTGGCTCTCGGAGATTTTTTATGCCTTTGTAGGCTTCTATAAAGGTTTCGCTAACAACATCCTCTGCGTCATAACTATTACCTAGGTTGTACAGTGCCACACGATATAAATCAAGGGCAACGCTGTCGTAAACCTCTGCAAAGGCAGTTTTGTCCCCTTCTCGGGCGTGAATAACTTTGTCGATATCGATTTTCATATTACACCACCTTAATTTCGGTGCCATCTAGTAAGTGCTTAATAGATAGCTGTTTATTGCATGATTCTTAAAAAACTATTAGAATAATTTTTTAAATTATTCTAATTATATACCAATCTTTTACATAAATCAATGAAACTTAATTATCTGTACAAATTTACTTCTCTTTTACCCCTTTTATTTACAGTGGATATGTAATATAATAGAGATAGTATGACCTTGGAGGTGGATAATGGCTGTCAATTTTGAATACTATAAAATCTTCTACTATGTGGCTAGGGAGAAAAATATCTCCAGTGCTGCTAGAGAACTATATATTACCCAACCAGCTGTTAGTCAGGCTATTAAACAGCTAGAGGAAGCCCTAGGAACTACACTTTTTATCAGAGGTCATCGTGGTGTAAAACTTACAGCACAGGGAGAGGAACTTTACAGCTATGTACGCAGTGGCTGTGATATGATATTTAAAGGAGAGGCGCTTTTCTCCCCGGGGGAAACACCTGTGCATCAGGTGAAGATTGGCACCAGTACCCTGTTACTACAGCATTTTTTACTGGAGTATCTGGAGGTGTTTCATCGCAATCACCCTGAGGCTGATATTAAGATAATTGATGGCACAGCCAGCGAAACCATCCATCGTTTATCTAAAGGTGAGATAGATTTTGGGCTGGCACTGGCTCCAATTAAACCTAGTAAATGGTTAGCCACCAAAGAGCTAGGTAGCCTTACTAATATCTTTGTGGCAGGTAAGAGGTTTCAGCATCTTAAATATCGTACTGTTTCCCTTAAATCCCTTGCGCAACACCCCCTTATAATAGGTAACTGGGAGGAAAGTACACAGGGATATATTCAGCAGTATATAACTAAGCATAATATTAATCTAATGCCAAGCTATGAGCTATCCTCTGGGGAGCTAATTGTTGACTTTGCTGCTAGAGGTATGGGAATAGGATTTGTGGCTAAGGATTATGCTAAAGAAGCAATTAAACAGGGGTTACTATTTGAGCTTAAACTAGAAACACCACTGCCCCCACGAAAGATTACCCTATTAACTAACACAAAACTGCCTTCCACAGGGATTGTAGATAGGATATTACAGGGGTTATAAAGAGTGGTGCTGAGGATATACATAAGTAGCTAAACTGGGATTAATCTTTGGTTTAGGTTTTATAAAAGTTTTAGAAAACCCAGCAAGAGAAAGGAATATTATTATGAATAAAAGAGTTTTTTTAATGGTACTAGATTCTGTAGGTATTGGATATATGCCTGATGCAGATAAATATGGAGATGAGGGGGCTAATACCCTAGCTTCTTGTAGAGCTATGGAAGGTTTTGCCCTGCCAACTCTAGAAAAACTAGGGCTGTACAATATAGAAGGCGTAGAAAAGGGACAGGTTAATGATTTTACTGCTAATGTTGCTAGAATGAGTGAAGCTTCCCCAGGTAAGGATACTACCATAGGACATTGGGAGATTTCCGGACTTATTTCTGAGCAGTCACTACCTACCTATCCTAATGGTTTCCCAGCTGATTTACTAGAGGAGTTTTCTAAGAAAACTGGTAGAGGGGTACTGTGTAACAAGCCTTACTCCGGCACACAGCTACTTACTGATTATGGTAAAGCTCATGTGGAAAGTGGAGATTTATTAGTTTACACCTCTGCTGACAGTGTGTTCCAGATAGCAGCCCATGAGGAGATAGTGCCTATAGAGGAACTATATAGATACTGTGAAATTGCCAGAGAGATGCTACAGGGTGAGCATGGTGTAGGCAGAGTTATTGCTAGACCTTTTGTTGGGGAAGATCCTAACTACTCAAGAACCTCTAACCGTCATGACTACTCTCTAATCCCAGCTAAGGAAACTGTCCTAGACCTAGCTAAAAAACAGGGGCTAGATGTAATTGGTGTAGGTAAAATCTACGATATATTTGCTGGCAGTGGTATAACAGCCACCCACAAATCCAAAGATAATAATGATGGTATGAACATTACCGATAAGCTAGTAGCAGAGGATTTCTCTGGAATTTGCTTTGTAAATCTAGTGGATTTTGATATGGTTTACGGACATAGAAACAATCGTGATGGCTATGGTAAGGCTTTAATGGAATTTGATAGCTGGCTAGGTGAGTTTATCACTAAGCTAGGTGAAGACGACATGCTAATTATAACAGCAGACCATGGTTGTGATCCATGCTATAAAGGCACCGACCACACTAGAGAGTACACACCGATGATTGCCTACGGCAAAAACCTAAAATCAGGGGTAAATCTAGGCACAAGAGATAGCTTTAGTGATATAGGGGCAACGATTAAGGAGTACCTAGATATTAAAGGCAATATTGACGGCAAATCCTTCCTAAGTGATATTAGCAAATAAAATATAGGCATAATTTTATAGTAAAAATAATAGATAGTAATAGCTAGATTTTCTTTAACTGTGAAAGGATAATCATAATTATGAATAACACATTGGATATAAATATGAAAAATGAGCTGATTACCAAAGCCTTAGAGGCAAGAAAAAACTCCTATAGCCCTTATTCAGGCTTTGGAGTTGGTGCAGCACTGCTGGGAAAAAGTGGTAAAATTTATCAGGGGTGCAATATTGAAAGCGCCTCCTACTCTCCTACAAACTGTGCAGAGAGAACAGCACTTTTTGCTGCTGTGGCACAGGGTGAGAGAGAATTTACTGCTGTGGCAGTGGTAGGTGGTAAAGGTTATGATAATGTACCTGAGGACTTTGCAGCTCCTTGTGGGGTGTGCCGACAGGCTCTTTATGAGTTTAACAATGGGGATATGGTGGTTATTATTGCTAAATCCACAGAGGACTACAAAGAACTAACCCTAAAGGAACTACTACCACTAGCATTTACCCCAGCATCTTTAGTATAATCTGAAATCGGTAAATCTATTGCAAAAGGGTGAGAGTCTTATAACTGTGATAAATCTTGTTATAAGGCTCTCATTTAATGTAAATACGCCAAAACGCCACGAAAGACGGGGGTGTTAACCTCCGCCTTTCATGGCAAGTTGTGAAGTATTTAGTAGTACTCGTAATAAATTGTTAGCCGCAAAGTAATGCTGAGATGTTTAGTGTGTTAGTTAGTAAGAACATTACTGCGTCTATAAACAACTTAGACATACGCTATGAAATCTTCAATAACATAGCCTAAGGTTGTTTCGGTTACATCCCCCTGGGAACATAGGTCAATCAAAGTATTGACTGTATTTATATCGGAGGATATATCACCAATAATGAAACTTTTTTTCGTTACGGTGTTGTAACAGGATATTCCATACATCGCTAATTCTGCGTTATGGGAATCAGTTGAACAGATTTCTTTATAAATTCGAAAGTGCATCATAAGTTTCCTCCTCTGTTAAATTGTAGGTGTGTGAATTGTGTTGTGACGATGATTAAGATAATTATAAATTGAATTTTTATTCAGTTTATGTTAGGATGTAATGGAATAATAAAGATTTGATTTTTCTTTATACAATCATTAATCTTTCCTGTGGCTTCATTATACTATAGTATTAGGTGTTAGTCAACAAAAAAAAATTGGTAATCATACTAAAAAATGACTATTTTATAAAGAAATATAGCGAAATTCAAAAAAATATATATTTATAAAATTATGTATTAATGTATATTTATACATTAATATGGCGAAATTTAATGTTTTACTGTAGTCAAGTAAGTTAAAGGAATAGTAGAAAAATCTATATGCTTATTTACCTTTTTATGTATGCTATGCGAAACTTAAACTTTATCACAGTAAATTACAATAAAATTCATTAAAAATTCACAATTAACAGCCAAAAAACCACTATTAACTACCAGAGAGGTGTATCATGAGGCAGTTTGCCAATCTACTAGACAATCTAAAAGAATATAAAGGGATAATTTCCTCCTTAGAACAGGGGAAAAGCCCTGTACTTGTAGGTGGAACAGCCACCATACACAAATCTCATCTGCTTTACAGCCTAGCTGTAGGGAAGGATACCCCATCTCTAATAATAACCCCTGATGAGCAATCAGCCAGCCGTCTAGTAGGTGAGATAAATGGCCTGTACCAAGGGGAGCTGTCAGCACTATATCCATCAAGGGACTTTATATATAGTGATGCCCAGAGTATCTCTAGGGAGTATGAGCATATTAGGCTTAAAGTTCTTAATCGCCAGCAATCTGGACAGCTAAAGATTATAGTAGCCTCAGCAGAGGCAGCACTGCAATATACCCTGCCACCACAGGTACTAAAAGATAATACCATACTGATTAAATCTGGTGAGAGCTATAATGTGGACAGTATATGTGATAAGCTAATCAGAGCAGGTTATAAACACAGCCCACAGGTAGATGGAGTCTGCCAGTTTGCCCGACGAGGAGGTATTATTGATGTATTCCCTCCTGATAGTGAGGATCCTTATCGTATTGAGTTTTGGGATGATGAGGTAGATAGCATTGCCCATTTTAAGGTGGACACCCAGCGTAGGTACGATCTATGTGACCAGTTAAATATTACCCCAGCTAAAGAGGTGCTATATTCTAACCCAGAGCATATTGCTAAGATTTTAAGAGAAGCATTACAGGGGCTAGAAGGCTCTAAAAGTAAAGCTGCAGAATATATTAAAACCCATCTACTGGATATAGAAAACGGTATAGAGCCAGAAAATGCCGACCGTTACCTACCACTTATCTATAATAAACCAGCAACACTTTTTGATTATTTTACAAGTGGGGTGCTGGCTGTAAGTGATCCAGCAGGGATTAAAGATGCTCTGAGAAGTATCCTAGCCACCTGGAATGAAGATATAATTGAGCTACTGGACAGTGGGCTACTTTTTAAAGGATGCAGTAATTTCGCTGGAGATTACCACTATTTAATAGAACAGTTCACAAAATACAAAACTCTTATCCTAGAAACTTTCCCTCGAGCTTCCTATGATTTTACCATTGCAGATACCTTTGCCCCAGATATGGTACAGCTTTCCCCTTGGAGTGGTGAATATGCTGTTATTAGAGATGAAGTACAGGAGCTTATCCACCATGGATACTGCTGTGTAATTACTGCAGGTACTGAAAAAGGCGCTAAGGCTTTAGTAAGTGATTTTCTCCGAGATGATTTACCGGCTGTATATAGTGAAGATGTAGGTAAAATTGTCCCTGGTCAGATATTTGTAGTAGGCATAAGCCTGCCCTCGGGATTTGAATACCCTGATATTAAGCTAACGGTAAAAACCCACGGTAAACTAAATACCCCTTTAACCAAAAAGAAGAAAAAACCTAAAATCGGCGATAGAATTAAAGCCCTGTCCGACCTAATGCCAGGGGATTATGTAGTTCATACAGCTCATGGTATCGGTGTTTTTGAAGGGATAGTAAAGCGAGAGGTTCACGGAGTTACCAAGGATTATATTAAAATCCGTTACGGTGGCACCGATATGCTGTTTGTTCCTGTTACCCAGCTAGATTTAGTTAGTAAATATATTGGAGCAGCAGAGGATAAGAACATTAAGCTAAATAAACTTCAGTCTGTGGAGTGGTCTAATACTAGAAAAAGGGTAAAACGAGCTGTTGCCGACATGGCGAAGGAGCTAATAGAGCTTTACTCCAAGCGACTTAACGCCAAAGGTCATGCCTTTGCCCCAGATGATGATTGGCAGATGGGCTTTGAGGCAAGGTTCCCCTATGAGGAAACCGACGATCAGCTTAGATGTATTGAGGAGATTAAAAAGGATATGGAGCGAGGCTCCCCAATGGATAGACTTCTCTGTGGAGATGTGGGCTTTGGTAAAACTGAGGTGGCTATCAGGGGTGCTTTTAAATGTGTAATGGAGGGTAAACAGTGTGCAGTGTTAGTGCCTACAACTATTCTTTCCCTACAGCACTATAAAACCTTTATATCCCGTATGGAGAGTTACCCTATAAAGATAGAGCTACTATCTAGGTTTAGAACTCCTAAACAGCAGGAGGAAATACTAAAACAGCTTCGTCGTGGTGAGATTGATATTATTATAGGTACTCACCGTATTATACAAAAAGATGTGGAGTTTAAGGATTTAGGTCTTTGTATTATTGATGAGGAACAGCGTTTTGGTGTGGCTCATAAGGAGAGATTTAAGGAGCTTCGTGCTGAGGTAGATGTGCTGACACTATCGGCAACCCCAATTCCTCGTACCCTTAATATGGCAATGTCAGGCATTAGGGATATGTCAGTAATTGAGGAAGCCCCACAGGATCGTCACCCAGTACAAACCTATGTGGTAGAACATGATTTAGGGGTAATCGGTCAGGCTATTAAGAAGGAGCTTCGCCG
This sequence comes from uncultured Oscillospiraceae bacterium, assembly GCA_964369235.1. GTDB lineage: Bacteria > Bacillota > Clostridia > Oscillospirales > Ruminococcaceae > CAYJEQ01. The sequence continues at coordinate 12,851 of CAYJEQ010000040.1, forward strand.
AGGTGGTCAGGTATTCTACCTACACAATAGGGTGGAAACTATTGATAGCTGTGCCTATAAGCTACAGGAGATTTTGCCAGAGGCTAGAATAGTAACAGCCCACGGTAAGATGGGTGAGGAAAAACTATCAGCCATATGGCAGAAGTTAGTAGATGGTGAGATAGATATTCTAGTGTGTACCACCATTATCGAAACAGGTGTAGATGTGTCCAACTGTAATACCTTGATTATTGAGGACGCAGATAGAATGGGACTATCCCAGTTATATCAGTTAAGAGGACGAGTGGGAAGAAGTAGTAGAAGAGCCTTTGCATATCTGACATTTACCCCAGGAAAATCCCTAACAGATATCGCTACCAAAAGACTATCTGCAATAAAGGAGTTTACCTCCTTTGGGTCAGGATTTAGAATTGCTATGAGGGATTTAGAGATTAGAGGTGCAGGCAGTATACTAGGTGCAAAACAGCATGGTCATATGGAGGCTGTAGGTTATGATATGTATCTAAGGCTACTATCCGAAGCCATTGCCGAGGAAAAGGGTGAGAAAAACCTACAAAAGGCAGAGGAGTGTATGATTGATATTAGCCTAGAGGCACATATACCAGAAAACTATATAGAAAACCTAACCCAGCGTATTGATATTTACAAAAAGATTGCCACAGTGGCAAATAAAGAAGATTCAATGGATATACTCGATGAGCTTATTGACCGTTTTGGTGATCCACCTAGCTCGGTAAAGGGACTGGTAGATGTGGCACTAATAAGAAATAGTGCAGCAGCACTGGGCATAGGGGAAATTTCTCAGCGAGATGATAAGGTGCTATTCTACCCAGTAAAATTCGATATGGGTGTAGCCTCCACCATTGCAGCAAACCTTAAAGGTAGGGCAATGGTTAGCATGGGGAATAAGCCATATATAGCAGTAAAGATTGACAAAGGTCAAAAGCCACTGGACACAATTAGACAGGTGTTAGAGATAATACCAGAGGAGCAGTAGATTTCCCACATTTTCTTAAGTCTTTGGGGAAAACTACTGGTATAGGAAGGATTTTCAGCATAAACTGTAAATCCTATAAACACCATAAGGATAAGTAGAAAAATAAGCTTTTCCCAGAGAAGTGAAAGGAATGGTTATAATTATGAAAAACCAAAAAAATCTACAGATTGCATTTCTAGTAGCAGCTACCTTAACGGTGCTGGAATACAGCTTTGTTCAGGGGCTTTTTACCTGGTTAATGGTAACTGCACTGGTTGTTATATTAGGGGCTATTAACATTATATTCTGCCTAAAAGAAAAACAGTGGATTAATGCCTATTCATATCTAATATTTATAATAGCTCTAACCATGGGCTATATGCAGTTAGTGTAGTAGTTTAGGCTATAAATATACCCCGACATTAGATTTAAACCTATATTTAAAGGTTTTTTGCCAAATGTTGGGGTAAAATTATATGTGGTGTATTCCCTCGCCGACGGCGAGGGAATACACCACAACAATTGATATAGAAACTATTTAAAGCTCCCTTTTATCCTCGGATAAAAGGGAGCTTTTTACACTGATATTAAATTAGGCTCTACAGAAATACCTTTATAAAGTGGCTATATATTAATTGTTTTGGGTAAAATTCTGTTGGGGTACTGTCCCTCGCCATGGGCAAGGGACAGTACCCCAACATTTGCTATAGACCTATAAAGTTAGTGAGTAGATATACTCTCCGTCCTCCACAATATCAAAGGTAAAGTTTAGTTTTTTAAGTAGGGAGATAGAGGGGGTGTTTCCCTCAAGGGTAGCTGCTCTAAGATGATTAATCCCCATAGTCTTAAGATTATCCACTGCTGCTGAAACCACCTCATAGGTATATCCTTGTCTTGCATTATTAGGAGATATGGTATAGCCAATCCAACAGAAATCATCTTCCTGTCTAATATATAAATCCCCTAGTAAGTCCCCTGTTTCTTTGCTACAGATAGCTAACTGAACACCATCTTGCAGGGTTTTAGGTGGCAGTACAGCCCTAGAGTATTCTTCCTTAGTAAGGCCTTTAAAACTCTGATATTTCATCCACTCTAGGTTGTTGCGATAGCTTATAAACTGATCTATATGCTCATTTTTAAAATACCCGATATTACAACGCTTTGTTCTAAATTCCATAATGATACACTGTTTGGATAAATCCAAACTTTCCCCTTATATTTATTTAGTGGTAGCTGTATTACTTAAATCTTAGGTACTATATAGCTATTCATATAGCTATCAACATCAAAGGCAAAAAGAATTTGGTCGTACTTATCTACAGATATGTCCAAATCCTCACTGTAATTAAGGGAATTTATATATGTTATACTACCATAGTGATTAGCTAGGAAAGGCAGGTAGGTGGTAGTGTTCTTATCACCTATAACCAGTAGGCTACTGTCACTGCTATAGAGAGTTTCTATCTGCACCATTTTTACATCGCCACCTAAAAATACATCCATAGGATTATTAACCTGTGAATTGTCCTTCTGATAAAGCTGATAATTACTGTAGACCTCACCGTTAATATCAGTTATTTCTACCAGATAGTGCTGATCATATCGGTTAAAATAATATAAACTAATGCTGTCCTGTGGGATTTCCTTATAAGGGGAGTTCTCAAATAAATCACCATAAAAATTCCCATAATTTAAGGTTATGTCATAGCGCTCAGGCTGATTAGGCTCTAGCTTAAGTCTGGTGGCAAGAACCTGATAAACATAATAAGCACCTTGTGAGGTTAGGCTGGACTGGGTTTTGTAGTACAGAGGTAGGTGGCTATTATTAAATAATGTAGGATAAACATTTACAGTAGAAACACTACCCTGAAAATCTCCATAAATATCCTCAATATACTGCTTTTGGTTAAATAGATGGGATATATTATAATCACTAAGCAGTTTCTGATTTATGGCACAGGAGGAAGGCACAATCATTACATAGGTGGGAATACGATAATTACTTACAAATTCCTTAATATCCAGTGAGTTATTATAGGTTATCTGATAATCACTAGGACGGACATCTTCCATAAGGTAACCCTGGGCAATAAATAGGTTTTCTTGGTACTCATTGCCTGTTTCGTATAAAACCATAGCTGTGGCTTGTTCCATAATGCTATTGTAGGGCACCATGGTTTTAATCTCCTCTTCTAGTGAGAGAAAGAAATCCTCTTTACTATTAGTATTAAGCTCTATCCCAGAGGAATAATACCGATTAATACCTTCGAAAACTATGGATATAGTAACGGCACTAAGCATTAAAATAATAAGTATCGCTGATAGTTTCTTTGACTTCACCATGCACCTCCTTTTTAGGTGTATTTTTCCAGATTAAGACATATCTAATAGACCATACCTGATATAGATATTATAATTACCACTACACTGGAAAAAACAGTTACTATATCCCAGAATATTGGGTGGGATTTACTTAATCGGTGACGGGTTTCGGCATATATACTACTACAGAAGATAATACATAGTGCCAGCACCCATAGATTTGCTGTTAAAAAATAGCTAGAGCTATCGTCTAGTAGAGGAATAGTCCCCATACCAAACATAGATTTAATGTAGAATAAACTTTCCTCTGGGCTTATGCCAGTCATAAATACAAAGGAAAATATAGTTATACAGAATGTAGATACACGACGGATAAAAGGTGGTATAAACTCCAATATATCGGCTAAAATCCACTGCTCAATAATAATAAATACTGCTAGGTATACCCCCCATAATAGGTGGTTAATGGTAATACCATACCATAGGGATATGAGCATACTAACAAGGATAATATTAATTGAGGCAGAGAGAGGACCACCTTTTTTTGCCCCTAGAGGCAGATATACATAGCGACGGATAAATTCATTTACCGATATATTAAATCGTGCAAAAAACTCATCTACACTTACAGCAGTAAAGGGATAGTAGAAGCTAATAGGTAGCTTTATAGAGAAAAGATAACCTATAGCCTGTGCCATGTCCAGATATGCTGATAAGGTGAAATAAAGGGAAAAACCAAAGGAAATTACCAGTGCCCAGATACCAGCCACCGAAAGGTTGCTGTAGGGTATTTCCTTTAAACGCTCGTAAAGGGAGGTCACATTGTCGGCAATAATTATTTTTTTACCCAGTGCATAGGATAGCATTACCACCCCTTGGCTAACATAGGTAAGGGAGGGTTTTACCCTGTCTATTTGATGTCGTAGCTCACCATACCTAACAAAAGGCCCAAAATGCAGTCTGCCAAAGAATAAGCTGTAACAGGAGAATTTTAGGAAATTCTTCTCTGCCCTACAACTACCCTTACCTACATCTACAGTGTAGCTTATACCTGTAAGGGCAACTACCATTACCCCTAATGCAGTGACTATACTAGGTATAGTCTGGGTAGAGGCAAGGATAAACAGCAGTAGGTTTTTAGCTATGTTTATGGTGGATAGTATATTTACAGCAGCTTTCTTCCGTCGGTTAAGACCGATAACCAGCCCTGTTAAATAGTCACTAGCCACCATCATTGCCACAAGTAGTAAACTGCTATAGGGATTACTTATATAGTAGATTAGGGATATAGCTAGTAGAGTAATATATTTATTAGGGGTTAGATAGTAAACTGCTAAAGATATAGGAAGAAATAAAAATAAAAATGTAAGGCTAAACAGCTCCAATATTACCCCTCCTTTAACTGATTTTTACCTGTGTATATTATAGTAGTCACACTAAGGCTTGTTATGGGTATAGAGAATACTTATTAATCTTTTTATAATAGGGATATATTATTATTGCTCTTGTGACTTAAGCTCTGCTACAATTTCCTTATACTTCTCATAGGTAATCACTGCATTAAGTGCCCCTAACATGGCGTTAGTTGACATTGCTTTAGGGAGATTTACCTTTTTTAGCAGTAGCTGTCTTAGATGGCTACTATTATCTCCACCAGACAGGCCATCTTCCATAAAATCCTGTTTGGTTATTAGCTGGGTTTTCTCGGTAGTTTCGGTGGCGATACCCTGTAATCCAGCACGACTCAGTGCCTCTAGGATAATGTCCTTAGGCACACCTTCCACCCCCAGTGTACCAGCAGAGGAAGGTTTGTCCTTACGGGATTCTTTCCCTAGTATATCTGGAATGTAAACATGGGTAATCTTACCCTTGGGTATGGAGGATTTAAGGTAGTTTCTTATCTGAAATCCTGCATGGTCGGAATCGGTAAAGATAATAAGACCCTTATCCATGGCAAGGCGCCTAAGCATAGCCATCTTCTCCCTATCCTTATATATCCTAAAACCATCTAGCACCACTATATGGGCGTCTATTATAGAGGACAGCTTGGACTTGTCATATCTGCCTTCTACTACTACGGTTTGTTCTAACTTAATCATGGGGCTATTCTCCTAATTATTTATGTCCTTGGTGAATGGTTAGTATTATCTGTGCTACTACCCTTTCCATCACTACGAAATTATCTATTCGAGAGCTTTTAAGCTGTTGATCCCCTGTGGTGATTATCTCTAGCACCTTAGTTAGGGTTTCGGTGGAGTAGCTAGCAGAAAGACTATAGGCGTTTTTTATCCTAAAATCCCCAGCCTTATAACCAAAGGCAACAGCTGCCTCAGCCTGACTTACCCCTGCTAGAAAGGATATTTTACCACGGTATAAATCAGCAAAATATCTGCTTAGTGCTGCCATCATCTCTATTTCAGATAGACGAAGTTCTTTTAACTTATGGATTACTGTCATAGCTTCCTGTGGGTTTTTTGCCATGATTTTCTTAGCTAGATCAAATATCTGAGCTTCTACGGTCATTATGGTAATATCACTAATATGGGCTGTGGTTATCTCAGTGTCGTTAAGGCTGGACAGCTTTTTAAGCTCATTATCTAGGTTTGCCATATTGCTACCACAATAAGATACCATAAACTGAGCTGTATCACGAGAGATATCCTTATTAGCCTTTTTTAAGGTTTTAATAATAAAGTTTACTACATCTTTTTCCGATGGTTTTAGAAAACTTAGTACAGCACCATGTTTATCCACAGCTGCTACTAATTCCTTACAGCGTTTATTCTTCTCATGGTCAAATTCACCCTTAATATTTATTACCAAAATACTATAAGGTGGCATATCTGACACCACTTCCATTATAGCCTCATAGCCATCGGCAGAAATTTTTGCTATATTGGGATTATCTATGATAACCATTCGACTGCCACCTAACATAGGCATGGCTTCCACGGTTTCCACTAGCTCCTCAGGGTTTATTCTATCACCTGATATTAGAGATAAACAGGAGCTTTCCATTTCACTAGGGATAAGCCCTCTTACCATATTATAGGCAATGTCACAAAGATACTGCTCACTGCCATGTATTAAATATATATTAGGTATATGTTCTTGTTTTAGCATAGGTTTTAACTCTGCTACGGTTTTAATCTTCATAGAACTTTAGACCATGCCTTTCACTGGATATGTAGTATCACTATTAACCCTTAAATTCACTAGTTGTATATGTAATAGTAACTAGCCCCATTAAAATCATAATGGGAGGCTCTAAGACCTTCTGTAAGCTGTAGGCTATTATCATGGCTTATTACTATCTGCTTATTGTCTATTATATCATAATTTCCCTGATTTTTTAAGAGTAAAATATCAGGGTTTTTAAATTTTATCCAGTTTTCACTAAATTCTACCTGTATGCCTCCACCTAAGTCTAGCTGGTTAGCAGTAATATCATGGGCAGAAACAGCTGTAAACCTTGAGAGATACTGCTGTCCGTATACCCCACTACTGTGGATAAAATTACTAGGTGGGTTACTTTTTAAAAGATTTGAAATATCGCCCTTGGTGAAGATTTCATCATCTAGGGCAATAATATTATCCAGCCTATATATTAGACTATCCTCAGCTAGAAAGCTATAATAACCGTCATAATCAGTAAATACAATACTGCTACCACCATCTATAGTTAAGGTCATATATCCCTGACCTAGAGTGATAAAATAGCCATTCTGGCTGGTGTAGTAGTGGCAGATACTAGATGTAAATATTATCATTCCACAGCCTAAAGGCAGCAGTGACAGGGAAAGTTTCCTACCACCTAGTATTAGAGTTATATAGATAAGCAATGCACAAAGCAGTAAGGATATAACCTTTGTGGGTGTGTTAATAGGAAGATTAGCATATTCTAAGGAGGCAGCAAAGGTAGAAAGCTTTACCATAGGCATTAGGGATAGTGTGGTAATAAAGGATAGTATACCAGTAAACACAGGTATGGTAGGGAGTATACCACATAGTAGAGATAGTATTAAAGCCACCGAGGCAGTTATGCCCAGTAGACTATTAATAATAGGAGATAGTAGGGACAGATACCCAAAGTACAGTGGAGTAATAGGCAGTAAGGCAATCCAAGCCGATAGGCTGGAAACTGTGGAGGAGTACACTATAAGTAAGGGTTTGTTTTTGGTTTTTAGAGGGAAGGCTTTTTTAATAATAGGGGAGATTAACCCCATACCTAGGGTAGAGCTATAGGACAGGATAAAGCCTACATCTTTAGCCCACAGGGGATTAAGGGTAAGGCTGATTATTAAAGCCACTGCCACCGAGGTAGGTAGGTCGGTAGTCCTAAATATAATCTCAGCCAGTAGGGTTAGAACTATCATAATTATGGCACGACTAACCGAAGGGGAAAAGCCACAGATACAGCCGAATATTATAGGAACAATCATGGTAAGAAGTGCAGACTTTGTTTTTCCCATACCTAGCAGTCTTAGCAGTGATAAACAGGTCATGGTAATAATACTCATGTGCATACCTGAAACAGCAGTAAGGTGGGAGGTGCCAGCAGTGGTCATACTGTTTCTTAAGTCACTGTCCATATAGGATCTATCCCCTGTAGTAAGGGCGATGGCAAGCCCATCATAGGGGGAGCTAAGGGCAGAGTTAATATTACTGGATATATACTGACGGATATTACTGGTTAACACTGTTATGGGAAACACTGGATCAGAGATTATATTAAGGCTGGAGGGGACTAAATCCCCCTTTAACCACACTCCACCTGAGATATTATCTGCTAATTTATTATAGGTAAGAAGGTCTAGATTAATATCCCCAGTAAAACTTTCCCCAATCTTAAGATTATCCCCAGAATAATCGGCAAACTCTATGTAATAGCTGTCCTTAAACTGGGTATCTATAAGATTTACCTTAGCTTCTATAGTTTGGTGGCTAGTGTAGGTAATGTTTGTAACACTGCCTTCTACAGTAATTGTTCTACCACCTAGGGTGGCTAGGGGGATAAGGTGATTTTGCAGGAATAGAGAGCAGATAATAAGGGAAAAACCTATACCCATAAGGAATATACCGAGATTTTTTGTAAAAGATATGAATTTATTAGATAGTAAAAAAATAAAAACTACCCCCACAGCAATTAAAGCTATGGCAGTAGCAAGTATCTGGTTTATTAAAAAGTAGCTAGGTAGTAGGGCAAATCCAAGAAAATACCCTAAACTACCAGTAAATAAAGGTCGTTTCACAAAAACACTCCTTTATATGTATTATAGTGGCTTAGAAAGCTATGGATAAAATCATCACTGCAAAATATCCTGTAAAAAAGCCAAGGTTTTAGGGGCAAATTCAAGTTTATCCAGTAGGTATCTTTGGGAAACCTTGTTAATAAGGCTTTGGCTTTCTTTACCTAAGGTAAAGGAAAACAGTTTATCAAAGGGAGAGTATATTATATGCCTTAAACCATTAAGGGCAGATTGGCTAATAGTTAGGTAGTCTCCATGGGGATTACCTGTACAGCTACTGCATATAATATTACCTGTAAGATAGTAGAAATTATAGCTTAGTTTGTCGTGATGTCCACAGCTATTACAACCAACTAAATCAGGCATATAGCCAGACAGGGTGGCAAGTCGCATCTCAAAAACTGATTTTAAAAATAATAAATCCCTACTGGACTGCTCAAGAAGATGAAGGCTATTTAGGATAAGTCGCAGTTGCTCGGTAGTTTCCTCACCTTCTTGGCAGAAAAGCACGATTAATTCACATAGATATGCAGCAAGAGAAAGTTTCTCAATATCCTGACGGATACCAAAAAACAGCCTTATATGGTCGGCAGATATAACCTTATAACCATCTTTGTTTTTTTCTAGGATAAAGTTAGAATAGCAGAGCATTTCTGTTGCACCAGCTAGTTTGCTTTTGGGACGGTTGGCTTGTCTGCCATAGGCTCGGATTACTCCCATGTCCTCAGTTAAAAGAAATATTATTCTATCATCTTTAAAAGATTTAGTTTTAACCACTAGAGCCTTGGTTGAAATCTCCATGGGAACTCCTTTCTTTGCTGCTACTAAATTTGGTATTGCTGTTCTTACTCTGGGCATATTTAATATAATCGGCTATAGTGCCAGAATTGTAGAAAATATCCCATTTATCTAGTTTATTCATAAAAATCCTCATTCCTTTCTCGGTGTTTTGCGGGGTTATAATGACTGAAAAGCACAAAACCCAAGTTTGAAACAAAGTTTCAAACTAATCCCCCAATATACAGATACTATTCGTAATAATAAGACAATAAATTACAATAAGTAACAAAAAGTTTTAATATTACTACTATTAGTTTCTGCCATTATAGAGGGGAGATACTTTGGAAAATTTTTATTGTGATAAAATTTATGGATTAACCCTAATTAAAGAGAAAATCCATAAACTATTTATTTAGTTATAGCCGAAGTTCTTAATAAGCCCTTCTCGGTTACGCCAGTCTTCCTTAACCTTAACCCAACATTTTAGGTTAATCTTAACATCTAGGAAGGCTTCCATATCCTCTCTTGCGTGGGTGCCGATCTTCTTAAGCATTGCACCACCTTTGCCGATAATCATACCCTTATGGGAATCACGCTCACATAGTATCATTGCCTCAATGTCAATCATCTTGCCATCTGGGCGCTCTTTCATACGCTCGATTACCACTGCTGTTCCATGGGGGATTTCCTCGTGGATATTTTTTAGAATCTTCTCTCTAATAATCTCTGCCATAATAATACGCTCAGGCTGATCTGTTAGTGCATCATCAGGGAAGTAGTGAGGGGAAGCAGTAGCAAATTTGCATATTTCGTCGTATACAGACTGGGTACCATCACCCTGCAAGGCGCTAATAGGCACAATAGCCTCAAATGGGAAAAGCTGGGTGTATTCCAGTATTAAATCCATAACCTTAACCTTATCGCCGATTAAATCAATCTTGTTAATAGCTAGGATTGCTGGCATCTTCTTAGAGATAAATGTTTCTATTAGGTTTTTCTCTGGTACGCCGATTTCCTTAGTACCGTCTACCACCATAATAGCTGCGTCTACATCGGTTACTGATTCTCTCACCTGTCCCATCATATACTGTCCCAGTTTATTCTGTGGATTGTGTATACCTGGAGTATCGATAAATACAAGCTGAGTTAGCCCCTTAGTTAAAACACCTCTAATCTGTGTTCTTGTGGTCTGGGGCTTAGGGGAAACAATGGCTACCTTCTCCCCTATTAATTTATTTAGCAGAGAGGATTTCCCTGCATTTGGTCTACCTACTATTGCCACAAAGGCAGTTTTGGTATCAAAATCTGTATTAAAATTCATCTTTAATCCTTTCCTTTCTCTCTGTTTGCAATGTTTTAGGCGATTTTGCATTGCCAGTAAACTGGCATTAGCAAAATT
>CAYJEQ010000041.1:0-23420 GCA_964369235.1 uncultured Oscillospiraceae bacterium
AAATCACTTTTTGATGACTTTTGCGTGACGGCAAAAGTTATTGGGGGATTAGGCATATTAATAGCTAACAGTAATATTGCTATGGGGCAACGCCCCTTGCTGAGGTGCTGTGGTTTAGGGCAGAGTTAATAGACAACAATAATCACCCCACTATAATAATGCTGTGTTTTAAGGTTGAGTAAGTAAACAGCATCAATCAACACCTAAAGGGCTAACAGATAGGTTCTCTCCTACATATGAACATGAGTAAGTAGATAACGGTAATATTGCTATGGGCAACGCCCCCTTGCTGAGGTACTTTGACCATATAAATAACCCCCACTATTTCTCGAATTAACAGTAGAAATAGTGGGGGTTACTGATATTATTAAATTTACAGCTGTTACATTATAACAGCTAAAACCCTTAAGAAGCAGTAAGCTAGGTATCTTCACTGCTAAAGTTTTCATCTTCTAAAAAATTGTCCTCTGAGGGTAACTCCTCTGTAGGTAACTCATCTGAGGTGAGCTCCTCGGTAGATTCCTCTAATGGTACTTCCTCTGGAACAGGTGTAGGGGTAGGTGCTGGAGTTGGTGGTACCCATACCTGATATTTAATGGTTTCTAAACGATTAATATTATAAGGGGTGTAAGCAGACATAATATTATTGAGGAATAATAACTCATTAATCTGATTATTTTCTATTATAGGCACAATACCCTGCTGTACATACCTACCATCTACCACATAAATCTCCTGATAATGATTAACCAAAAATGGTATAAAGGCGTTGGCATAGGATTCCTTGACTATCATGATTTTTCTGTTGTTTTGAATTTCGGTGGTAATTTTCATCATAGGCTGATCACCGTGGATAAATACCATATAGGCATTACTGCCCTTTACACCTTTGGCGTATAGGCTAGTAGGTACAGGATAGTAGGGCTGATCCTTAAGATACATCTCTACTGTGTGGGGGGTGTCTATGGTGTAGTAATCAAGGTAATCTATGTTTTCTAGTAGGCTCTGATCCTGTGTCCAAGCATAAAGTGTCCCAACGAAATCCTCTATACGGGTGGTTTCTAGCTCCTCAAGAGCAATAGGCTCAAATCCAGCAGACTGGGCAAAGGCTGTGTATCCATAGTATGCTCCCAGTGCTGTCCAGTGATGGTCGGTATTAAAGTAGATATACTCATCTTTGTGAGCCTCAAGCTGACTATAGGCATCTACGGAAATAACCTGACTATCTAGGGCGTTGTAAATAGTGTCAATAGCAGGTTCTTGTGGGTGGCTTACATCACTGTATTTATCAGGAAGGTAGAACTCAATACTGGTAGGCACTATCATATTATAAATCTGAACATCTTCCCCAAGTATAGGCAGATAGCTGTCTATAGTATCGGCATACCACTGACCTACTGAGGCACTTCCACCAAATATTGCTAAACCTCGGTTTTTATAGATAAAAGTTGCCCCCAACTGTTGTCCTGTAGCGTCATCTTCTGGGGTGGGAGTAGGCTCAGGGCTTGGGGTAGTTTCTGGATTAGTAGTTGTAGCTATGTCCTCATTAGCTGATGGGATAGAGCTAGTAGGTGGTGTTGCTGGGGTGGAGGAAGCACCACTATGGATTTTTACATCTTCATAGCGATAACCTCGCATTTCCTCTAACTGGGAGGTAAGGGCAACAAATCCATCACGAAATACAAAATTATCCCTATAGTACATAGATAAACCCTCTGTATATTCCCCAGAAAAATAATCTTCTGTGGAAAACTGGGGAAGTTTTGCCAGTTCTCGCTTTTCTATCTGGGAAAATTCCTCTTTAGGGGATAGATAGGTAAGTACTGCCATTATCACAATAAAGGAGAGAAAACAGCAGATATTAAATATAGCAAAGGCTTTGGTATAAACGGTGGTATCTAGTCCGTTGTATTTTTTATCCTCCATTGTAATCTTTATTCCTTTCATGGTTTATTGTGGGATTTTCCCACAGGGGATTTACTAGAGTATATTAGCTCTGGTTAAAATCTAAAGTAAAGAAATGGATTATAGCTTTCCCCTACAAGCATAGCTGTGGAGATAGCCAGTAGCATAAGGTTTAAAACAGGTTGTAGCCATAGTAAAAATCTCTGTTTAGGCTGGTTAAGGTGATTGCTAACAAAGCTTGTAAATAGCCTTACCACAGGTGTGGCAAAGATTATAGCAATAATAAACCAGTATATATTAGCAAAGAAATCAAGGTTTGTAGCAAGGTTTGTGGTTGTCTGTAAGGTAATACCAAACATTATTTTGTAAACCTCTACTACAGTAGACAGGTCTACATAGTAAAACAGCACCCAGCTAAGCAGTGCTATAAACACTAGATAGATATGACAAAGCATACTAGGGAGTTTCTCCAGTAATTTTCCTAGGAAGAGTTTTTCTAGGGTGATTATTAGACCCCAATACAGTCCCCATAGGATAAAGTTTACACTGGCACCATGCCATAAACCTGTGGCAAACCACACAATGAGGAGATTAAGTAGTTGATGTTTTCTATTACCACCTAGGGGGATGTAGAGATAATCCCTGAAGAAGCTACCTAGGGATATATGCCATCTGCGCCAGAAGTCTGTGGCAGATTTGGCAATATAGGGATAGTTGAAGTTTTCCATATAATGAAAACCAAACATCCTACCTAGTCCAATAGCCATATCGGAATAACCAGAAAAATCATAGTAAATTTGTAGGGCGTAAAGGGAAATTCCAAACCAACTACCTACTGTAGTAAGGCTGGTTAAATCCCCATCTAGGTAGGTAGTAGCGAGGGCGCCAGCTTGGTTTGCTATAAGGACTTTTTTAGTAAGGCCTATAATAAATCGGCTGATACCTGTGCTTATATCTCTAATATCCACCTGACGGTGGTCAATTTCATGGGCTATATGGCTGTATCTAACTATTGGGCCAGCTACAAGCTGATGGTATAGAGATACAAACATTAAAAATTTTAAGAAGGATTTCTGAGGGGCGACCTGTCCTCTATAAACATCTATAACATAGGATATAGTCTGAAAGGTATAAAAGGATATACCAATAGGTAGGCTGTACTGGGGAATAGGTAGTGAAAGCCCTGTAAGGTCATTTATTCCACCGGCGAAAAAAGCCCCGTATTTAAATACCGATAGCAGTCCAATATTTAGGATAAGGCTACTGGCTACAGCAAGTTTAGCTGTGATTCCACTGGGGTTTGCCCCAATAATCCTACCGTGAAAGTAGTCAATAGTGGCTGAGAATATAAGCAAGGTAATCCAAACAGGCTCACCCCAACTATAGAAGAATAGGGAGAAAGCTATAAGAACTAGATTGCGAAAGGATTTATTTTTTGTTATATAATATAGTATTAAATTCAGTGGCAGAAATAGATATATAAATATTAAATCGGCAAAAACCAAAAGCTGTGTGCCTCCTTTGTATGCTAGATGTTATTAGCAAAACTATGACTTTAGTATCCATTATATTACATCATAAAGACTATTGCAATGAAGATATATACTATTTGCAAAATATATTGACTTTTTGCTGTGAAAAACTTGATTTTAACCTATGTATACTGTAAAATCATTATGATGAATTTAAATGATGAGAAAGGTAACACCCTTTAATGATGACAAAAAGTAATAAAGCACAACTAGCCATGGTAGCTACAGTATTTTTATGGAGTACCGGTGGTGTGCTAATTAAACTAATCCCTTGGAATGCTCAACTTATTACCGGATTACGAAGTTTAATAGCTGTAATAATGCTTATAATCTACCTAAAACAACAAAAATTAGAATTTTCTATTAATAGATTTTCCTTTTTTACAGCTTTAGGTCTTTATGGTAATTTTTACTGCTATGTAACAGCTGCCAAAATTACCACTGCGACAAATGCTATTATGCTCTCCTCCACCCATCCAATATTTATTATAATTATGGCTGCTTTTATATTTAAACAAAAGCCTACCAAAAAACAGATTATCGCCATTACAGGTTGCTTTATTGGAATATGCCTATTCTTTATAGGGGATATAGGCACAGGTGCTATGTATGGTAACCTATTAGCCCTGGCTGCTGGGCTTATGATGGCTGTAGTCCATCTGTCCTCTACCAAAAATACCAGTAGGGATTCTGCATTATCAGGATTAATACTAGGCCATCTTCTTACCGCTGTAATTAATACACCTTTAGGACTTATGGCTGGTGATGTAGATATATCCTATCTATCAGTAATAGGGATTATATTTATGGGTGTACTACAAACAGGTTTAGCCTATATACTATATAACTACGCTTCCCAGAATATCTCAGCCTTTAACTGTTCCCTAATTAGTATGATAGAGCCACTGATTAATCCATTATGGGTGTTTATAATAGTGGGAGAAGTGCCTACTATGATGGCTGTAATCGGTGGTACCATAGTAACATTAACAGTAAGTTGGTGGTGTATCTACAGTGCTAGTTTAGTTAAAAATAATATGCCCACAGATATAGGTGGATAAACAAAGGATTTACTACATACTAGGATTTATACTACCCTTTAGGTGAAAACATCAATGAAAAATACTCCCAGTCTAATTAACTAGATTGGGAGTATTATTTTTTAATATGGTGGCAAAGCCACTCCTACACTATTCACCAGCCAATGTAATTGGGTGTATTCACTAATAAATAATCCAAGTGCAACGAAGGATTATTTATACTTTACTGGCTTTTCAAATATATAGATAGGATTGCCATGTTCTAAAAATTCCCCTACTACCTCATAGCCGAAATCAGTATAAAATTTAAAATTATCCTTCTTATCCACAGGGGTGGTTAGGGTAAATACTTTAGCATCTACAGTATTATTATGGGCAAAATCCATCATCATTTTCCCTATGCCTTTTCCCTGAAAATCAGGTAGGGTAACTAGGGCTTTAACCTCGTAAACACCCTCTCGGTCAGTGGGCATTACAGATATAGTGGACACAGGCTCCTCACCAAGATAACCGATATATGTATGACCAAAGTCAATACACTGAATGGTTTTTTCCTCAGCGCGATGATAGCTAGGAGGTTTATATCCATATCTTACAAAATCAGCATGAAAGCCCTTATCTAGTAGAGCGGTGATGGTATCTATAAAGTATTTGGTATTAGTGGCACGACTGATAATAAAACTATCCATATTCCCTCTCCTTTAAGTGTTATTTGTATTATATAGTAGTGTAAACATTGTAAAAACAAAACATCTTAAAAAACATATTAATTCTATTATAACATGTTATATAGGAATGTAAATAATAAAAAGTGCATATTATTTTAAATTTTATTTAGTTATTATAACAATATCCATGAATAAACTACTATATATTCCAACATAATAACAATTATTTTGTAAACTGGAGTAAAAATTTAGTAAAATGTCTTGCTTTTTTATTTTTTTTAAGTATAATGTAAATGTAATAGCAAATTCTATAATAATCTTAGTAAAGTTATGTGGAATTTGCTGGATGATTTTGGAAAATCTCAGAAGGACGGTTAGTTAATGGCAACAATTAAAGAAATAGCACAGCTGGCAGGTGTTTCACCTTCGGCAGTATCCCGAGTTCTTAACAAGGACGAAACCTTAATGGTAAGTAATGAGGTAAGGGAGAGGATATTTGCAGTATCCCACAAACTACAGTATGTACCACCAAAACAGCGCAGAGTCAATGTAAATAATGGTATAGTAATAGGTATTGCCGATTGGCAGATTACAGTGCCTGGCTTATCCAATATAAAATATGACTTCTACCAAAATATCGCTAGAAGATTTTCTGACAGCACGGTTAAGCTAGTGACTATTAAGCAAGGTGAGGACTGCACTGTAGATGGAGTAATTGCTTTTGGAGTATTTAATAAGGAAGACGAGGCTTTTTTAAGAAAGCAGTCACCTAATATTTTATTTATTAACTCTAAGGACAATGACTTTACCTATGATAGAATACAGGTAGAGTATCAAAGTGGACTTGTAAATATAGTGGATTATCTAATGGAATCTAGAGGACATAAAGAGATTAATTATATTGGTGCCATCTATGATAATAATGGAATAACCATAGGAAAAACCAGATACCGTTCCCTTAAGGAAATCCTTAGTGACCGTGGTATCTACAAGCCAGAAGATTTTCACATGGGTGAGTTTACCCGAGATAGTGGACATCTATTAACCCTAAAGGCTATAGGCAACAAAACCCTGCGTAAAGGTATTGTAGTAGGTAATGAGGAAATGGCAATAGGGGTAATACAGGCGCTAGAAGATGGTGGGATTGATTATAGTAACATGGACATTGTGGTATATAGAGATATAGAAACAGCCTATGATAATTTTACCAGTCACACTATAATTAAGATGTTCCCAGACTTTATGTGGGAAACAGCCCTGAAGATGATGATTGAGAAAATCAGTGGCAAGCGCAAACAATGTTATACAGCCATAATGCCTACAGATATTGTCTTCCCTTTTAATAGAATATAAAGTATAAGACTAATCCCCATATTAATAGACATAGAAAGATAACTATCTTTTTATAATAAATAAATAAAAAAATGGAGGTTCTTCCCATGAAGAAATTATTTGCACTACTTATGTCAGTTGCTATGCTAGCAGGATGTTCTAGCTCTGCACCAGAATCCTCTGAAACACAGGCAGAAGGCACAGAAGGTACAACAGGAACACAGACAATCGAGAAACTATCCATCGGATTTGTTCCATCTCGTGATCCAGACGAAATCGTAACAGCTACAGAACCACTAAAAGAAATGCTACAAACTGAACTAGCTACTTTAGGCTATGAAGTTGGTGAAGTAGAGATTACAGTTGGTACTAACTACGAAGTAGTAGGTGAAGGTCTTGACGCTGGTACAATTGATATCGGTCTAATTCCAGGAAGCACTTATGTATTATTTGATGAAGGCGCCGAAGTTATTCTAACAGCTACAAGAGCAGGACTAAGCATTGATGATGATAATGCAGCAGTATGGAATGAAAACAAGCCAACAACAGCTTCTGAAGAAATGGCAGTTTCCTACCGTTCTCTAATTATCGCTGGCCCATCTGAAAAAGGACAGGAACTAGCAGCTAAGGTAAACGGTGGAGAAGAGCTAACATGGGAAGATCTAGATAGCGCTACATGGAGTGTAATGTCTACAACATCTCCAGCTGGTTATGTATATCCATCTCTATGGCTACAGGAGCACTACGGTAAAGGTCTAACAGATCTAAGCAGTGCAGCTCAGGCAGACTCCTATGGTTCTGCATTTGCAAGACTTGCAGAAGGTCAGTCCGATGTAATTCTAATCTACGCTGATGCTCGTCGTGATAACGAGTCTAAGTGGACAGAAGAATTTGGTCGTACAGCATCTATCTGGGACGAAACAAATGTTATCGGTGTAACACCTGGTATCTACAACGATACAATTTCTGTAAGCAAGGAAATGGATCCAGCACTTGCAGAAGCAGTAGCACAGGCATTTATCAATATTGGAAACACAGAAGCAGGTAAAGAAGTTATCTCTATCTACAATCACTCTGGTTACCAGAAGGCAACAGCAGCAGATTATGATTCTGAGCGTGCAGCACAGGAACTAATTAAGCAGCTAAATGCAGCAGCATAATTTTATAGATTATAGTTTATAAACAGTAAGAGATTAGCATGGAAAGGTAATAGTATTATATAGTGTCATAGGAGTATTTCTAGGACAGGTTATCTTATAAAGATGTAATTTATAAGAGGATTAATACTAATCTTTCCATGCTTTTTATTTTAATAAGAGAATGTAACTACATATTTTATAAAAGATTACAGATAGTATCTATATAAAAGAAAAAGATTAAAGATAAATCCATAGTAAAAACACACCCTGGTAGGTGGAATGGAGCATTGTTATGATTAAATTTGAAAATGTGAGCAAGGTATACCCAAATGGGGTAGTAGGCCTTAATGATATATCCCTTCAGATTAAACAAGGGGAATTTGTAGCAATTATTGGACTGTCAGGTGCTGGTAAATCCACATTAATACGCACCGTTAACCGTGTACATGAAATTACTGAGGGAAAACTTACTGTAGATGATGTAGATGTAAGTAGCTTAAAGGGTAAGAACCTTAGAAGCTTTAGAAGAAATATCGGTATGATATTCCAGTCCTTTAACCTAGTTACCCGTACCACTGTAATAAAAAATGTACTTACCTCTAAGGTGCCTGTACTGCCTTTATGGAGAAGAATACTGGGGGTATTCCCTCAGTCCCATATAATAGAAGCCCTAGAAGCACTGGATAAAGTAGGTATTCTAGACAAGGCGTATATTAGAGCAGATCAGCTATCTGGTGGACAGCAGCAGCGTGTGGCACTAGCAAGAACACTAGCTCAAAATCCTAAGATTATCCTAGCAGATGAGCCAGTGGCAGCCCTAGATCCAGTTACTGCTAAACAGGTAATGAGGGACTTTAAGCAGATTAATAAGGACATGAATATTAGTATTATTATAAATATCCACCATGTGGATCTTGCCCTAGAATATGCTGACAGAGTTATCGGTATTAAAGCCGGTAAGATAGTATATGACGGCCCTAGCAGTAATGTAGATGAAGCTGTACTTCACTCTATTTACGGTGGGGAGAAGATTGGTACCATGGAGGGGGAGGGTAGCAATGACTAGAAATATATTTAGTCCTAAAATTATTACCCTGCCTAATGGAAAAACTATTAAACAGCCTAAGTCCATTGCACCTTTAGTGGTGATTGTACTCCTTGCTTGTACCTATGTTTCGGTGGAGATGACCGACTTTGAGCTAGAGGTGTTATTTGAGCGAGGAGATGAGTTCTTTAAGTATTTTGCTAGAATGATACCTCCAGCAGTAGATTATCTGCCACGAATTTGGGAGCCTTTAATGGAAACTATAAAGATGTCATTATTTGGCTCATTTCTAGGAGCTATACTGGCTATTCCTGTGGCTATTATTGCCTCTAACAATATTGTTAGTAATCCAATTATACTATGGGCAGCAAGACTACTACTAAGTATTGTTAGAACTATTCCTACACTGGTAATTGCACTTGTAGCTACCTTTATCCTAGGATTAGGTGCTTTAGCAGGTACTACAGCGATTACAGTGTTTACCTTTTCCTATATAGGCAAACTTCTATATGAGCAGATTGAAACTGCTGATATGGGTGCTTTTGAAGCTATGGAATCCATGGGTGCTACTAGACTACAGGCATTCCAATATGCTATAGTGCCACAGATACTGCCAACATATATTGCCAACTGTTTATTTAACTTTGAGGGTAATGTAAGATATGCCTCTATACTAGGTTATGTTGGTGCTGGTGGTCTAGGACTTATTATTAACGAAAAAATCGGCTGGCAGGAATACGAAAGTGTTGGTATGATACTAATAGTGCTGTTTTTTGCAGTTGCCATTATTGAGTCAATAAGCCATTACATCAGAAAGAAATTGACCTAGATAGTGTGAAACAAAGTTTCAAGCATGAGTTTTGTGCTTTGGGTTATTATAACACCTAAAATGTTCTCGTAAAAAATCATGAGAACATCCCACAAAACTCAAGGAAAGGAATGATTATTTAAGTGAATCAGACTATATTAAATAAATACAATAGTAAACCCAACTACGCCAAAAATCAGCTTATAACCACTGCTGTGGTTTTTCTACTGGTGGCTTGGTCTGCTACAGCCTTAAACTTTGATAATATTGCTGGGGGAGGCTCAGCCATTGTAGAGAGTATTATCTCAGGACTTGCCTCACCGGATATGTCATTTTTATTTGATTTCTCCGATAAAGGTGTGCCTTATCTACTAATAGAAACTATGGCTATTGCCTTTTTAGGAACACTGGTAGGTGCTATAATAGCTGTGCCACTGGCTTTTTTAAGTGCTACTAATATTGTACCTGTATATATATCGGTAATATTTAGAACTATTATTATGATGATAAGAACTGTACCTGTATTTATCTATGGTATTATCTTTGTTCGTGTTGCTGGTACAGGTGCTTATGCAGGTCTACTTACCATGTCCTTTTCCTCTATAGGTATGGTTTGTAAACTCTACATCGAATCCATCGAAGACCTAGATTCTAAGATACTAGAATCCCTTGATGCTGCCGGCTGTAATCTATTTGATAAAATCAGATATGGCATACTGCCACAGCTTATGCCGGACTTTGCCTCAGCTATAATCTATCGTTTTGATATGAATATCCGAGATGCCACAGTTTTAGGACTAGTTGGTGCTGGTGGTGTAGGTGCTCCACTAATATTTGCTATGAACTCCTATCGTTGGAGCGAAGTAAGCTCTATACTAATCGGGCTGGTTATACTGGTGCTGATTGTAGAATATTTCTCCACAAAACTTCGTCTGAAACTAGCTAGAGGTTAGCTTAAATTACAGTGAAAACATAACTATAGCCATATTAAGTGAAGTAGGATTTATACCTATATGGCTATAGTATTTGTATTAGCTAAGGATCTAATCCCACTGCTAATACTACCAAAGAAAGGGCTTATAATGACACAAAAGTTAAAGATATACTACACATCCGATATACATGGATATGTTTTTAATACAGATTACCTAACTACTCAGCCTAAAAATATGGGACTGCTGTCGGTGGTTAATGATTTTACCAAAGACGGAAATACCCTTATTCTTGATGCTGGGGATAGTATACAGGGCTCAGCACTACTTAAATATTGTAGGGATAAATCACTGGGAATGGGACTGCTAACAAAGGTTTTAAATAGTGGTAATTACGACTATTTCACCCCAGGTAATCATGATTTTAACTACGGTTATAAGGAGCTACAGGATTATGTAGCAGGGCTAAATGCCACCTGTATTCTAGCAAATGTTATAGATAAAAACAATAAAATTCCCTTTACCCCCTACACCATTAAAACAATGGAAAATGGATTAAAGGTTGGTATAGTTGGCATAGTAACACCCTTTGTTAATGTGTGGGAACCAGCTGAGAATATTAAGGATTTTATTATTAGTGATGCTTTTGATGCTGCTAGGGATAATCTAGCCCTTATAAAGGATAAATGTGATATTACCATCTGTGTTTACCACGGTGGCTACGAGGCAGATTTAGCTACTGGGAAAATCGAGTCCACCAGTGGAGAAAATCAAGGGTATAGAATCTGCAAGGAGCTGGATTTTGACCTAATGCTTACTGGTCATCAGCATATGGTAGTGCCACTAACAAATATACATGGCACCCACACAATGCAGATTTCTGCAAGCTGTACTATGTATGGACAGGTGGAGATTGATATTACTGATGGGGTTAAAACCTTTACAGGGATAAATTCCCTACCATCAGGCAACTACAATAAGGATTTATACAATGAGCTACTACCTGTAGAACAGGCAACACAGGATTATTTAGATATGCCAGTAGGAACACTTAGCGAGGAAATCCCACCACTGCCAAAGCTAGATATAGCTGTAAATGGCTCAAGGGTGGCTGATTTTATTAATCAGATACAGCTTCACTATGCTAAGGTGGATATTAGCAGTACCAGTTTAGGTAATAATATTATCGGTATGACTAAGGAAATAACCATAAGAGATGTTATGGCTGTACTACCTTATC
Source organism: uncultured Oscillospiraceae bacterium (assembly GCA_964369235.1). Classification (GTDB taxonomy): domain Bacteria; phylum Bacillota; class Clostridia; order Oscillospirales; family Ruminococcaceae; genus CAYJEQ01. Next base: position 11,642 of record CAYJEQ010000041.1, read on the forward strand.
CTAATACTATCTATATAATAGAGGTAACTCCAGATATTATTAGACAGGCGCTGGAAAGCTGTGGTAAATACCTATGCTATGATAATGGGAGTCTATCCATCTCACCAGAGTTTACCCAACTTAAGGTACAGCATTATAACTATGATTTCTTTGCGGGAATTGAGTATACCTTTGATCTAACTAAACCTGTAGGTAGTCGTGTAGTAAGACTTACCAAAGACGGCAAGCCACTGGATAAAGAAAGCTACACCCTAGCTATTAATAACTATCGTGCAACAGGTGCAGGAGGATTTGACTTCTACAAAGACTGCAAAGTAATAGCAGATTTAGGAATAGATGTACAAGAACTTGCTATTAAATATGTAGAAGAACAGGTAGATGTACAGCTTATGGAAGCTCCAGACTTTAACTGTATATATTAATTGAGTGATATAAAATTTGGTTTTCCCAACAATTGATATATGACCTAAAATTTATATAAAAATAGAAACGCCACCTAATTATTAGGTGGCGCTTTCTATTACTGGTATATAATTAAAATAGGAATAATCGTAGTAGTGGATTGATAGAATATCCAGTGATCCTCTACAAACATATCATAATAAAAAGTAAAAGTCAATACGCTAATAGTATAATCTAGTAAAGTGATAAAAAATAGCCTGTAAACCTTTTAAATATAGTATTTTACACAAGTGAAATTACATATAAAGGAAGATTGTTATTTGTAAAATAAGTAAAATTTATAAATACCTTTCTATTGGATTATAATTTATTCATAAATTTACGATATAATAAACTTGTGGCAATAGCAAATATCCATAAATATACAGGTTAAATTTGACTATGGTAATAACCATAGAAAGATGTAAACAGGTTTATTATATTTATAGATGCCCTCTTTCTCGCCACTATGTGGCAACCGAAAGCTATGGCAAATTGCATTCTGTTTCGAGGAAATAGAACACAATAAACCTATAGCAATAGCAAATATCCATAAATATACAGGTTAAATTTACTATGGTAATAGGGGGACATTTGCCCTGTTACTATGGGGCAATTACAAATTAATAGTATCTAAAATTATTACACTAAGGGTAGATTTAGCATAGCTAAGCTACTCAGCACAGAAAGTAGACTTATAAGAACATGAGTATCTTTCTGTGATAAACTTCTAAGAAAGGGAAGGAAACAGATATGCTCACCAACACAACAATACAGCCAAGTAAAATCCCAAGCAAAGCTCCTAGAATTACCATGGTATGTGTTACCAACCAGTTTAGTTGTGAAAGAATTATTAAAGCTGGTAGGGTAATAGCCGATCTAACAAATACTCAACTAAACATCATAAGTATCTCTGCTGCAAAATATCCACCAAATCCTTTGGCTATGGAGCATCTCTATAGAATTTCCAGAGAAAATGGAGGGGTAATGCAGGTGGAGTATGCAGAGGACCCTTTTAAAGCTTTGATAAGTTACATTAAGTCTAATAAAATCTCCAATGTTATTACTGGTGTACCTCAAGATGAGGATTCAGTATTGTATCAACTTTGGGGTAAATTCACCCATCTGACATTTTTTACAGTTGATGATCAGGGACAGTTACAGGAAGCTCGCTCCATAGGAAGTCATAGTTCCATGAGAATGCAATAGCTAGCTGCCCACCCCTAATCCGAACCAGTTTTATGATGGCATATAGGCTTACTATCTGTGTCAAAGCCTATTGTAAGGCGAAAGCATTACTGCAATGCATTGTTGCAAGGCTTTTCCTTAATACTAATCCTATCTGCTAATCATAAAATCTGCGACCTAAACACCAAGCATATTTGCTTGTAGCTAGGCAGACGACGACGGCATACTCTCGTCTGGCTAGGAGGATAACGACGCTAGAAGTGAATATGCTCAGTGTTTAGGCTGGTTCGGATTAAGGTGTGGGTGGCTAAAGTATATAAAGCATTAGCAGATTAAGGAAGGGATGATAACCTTATGCCATACATAGCAAAGCAGATACATTTTAAAAGTAGCGATAAAAAAACCACCATTAGAGGTATAGCCTACATACCAACTAACACTACCCCAAAAGGGGTATTACAAATAGCGCACGGAATGTGTGAACACATTGGTAGATATAAAAAGTTCATGGAGTATATTACCTCCATGGGCTATATTGTCTGTGGTCATGATCATCTAGGTCATGGCTATTCGGTGGCAGATATTGGTGATTTAGGTTATATTAGTAGTGAAAATGGCTGGAAACATCTGGTGAATGATTGTTATAATTTCACTAGAATAATTAAGGATATGTTTTTTGAACTACCAGTGTATCTTATGGGACATAGTATGGGATCCTTTGTGTCAAAGATATATGTGGCACAACATCCCTGTGCAGTGTCTGGGCTGATATTATCAGGGACTTCCACAGGGGATAAATTTCTTAAAGCTGGGGAGAAACTTACCTATGGAGTGCTAAAGGCAAAAGGTCACCGTCATCGCAGCCAAAGGATACAGTCTTTGTTTTTTGGTAGGATGCTTACTGCCTTTCCTGGGGAAACTGGCCTAGAGTGGTTAAGTCGTGATCCACAGGTATGGCAGGAGAAAATAACTGATGTTCGCAGTACATATGTCCTAACTACCTCTGCTTACATGGATGTATTTAGGCTAATAGTAGAAGCTAATAGAAAAGAGATATACCTACATACAAGCCCAGTGTTACCTATGTATATAATAGGTGGAGGGGCAGATCCTGTCTGTAATAATGGCAAAGACATAATAAAGGTATACGAGAAATACCATAAACAGGGTGTTTTGGATATTCAGTATAAAATTTATCCTGAATTTAGACATGAGCTAACACAGGAAATAGGTAAAGAAGAGGTTTGGCAAGACATTGTACAGTGGTTAGATAGGCTGGAAGATATGGAGTTGCAGCCAGTTCCTTGCTAGGAAAGATACCCCAATACGCTGTTGCTTAGTCGTATATTATAGAGTATAAATAAAAGCGAGATATCACAGGCTTAAATTACCTTGATATCTCGCTTACTATTTTGTCCTTATTCTTATACTATTTTCTATCCAAAATCGCTAAGGATATTCATTTTCTGGGAGGTGCGGTTGTTGCTGTTTAGCTTCATAAGTTTAAAGTCAAACTTATACTTTGCATTGTTAATGTCAGAGTAGTAAAGCTGTTGCAGTCTTTTTAGTACCGTTCTACCTGTTTCAAAATTATCGATATTAGGCAGTAGCATTGCGTACTGGCTGGAGCTATAACGGGAGATGGTATCACCATTTCTCAGATTATCACGAAGTAGATCTCTTAGATTTCTCATAGCAAGGTCTAACTCTAGTGGATTAGCTTCTCCAATACCCATCTGTCTAATGCTTACCATTGCAAGGAACATTGTGGCATCTATTCGTCTTAGATTACTCATGTACAGACGATAGATATCCTTAAATATTGCATACTCACAAACAAATCCACCACGATCGTCGTCGGTGTCATCATTGATAAGCTCTGCATAGATTTCATCGATATTTGCCTCAGCGCTACGCTCGTTAATCAGTAGCTCCTTATAGAAATCCAATATTTCCTGTGATGGCTTTACCCCTAGGTGGGCATAGTGTAACTCGGTTACATTTTTGTACTGAGCAAGAGCTTCCTTGTTCTTGCCAATCTTTAGCAGTGCAACCATTAACTCGATATTTAACATAGAGTCAAAAGCATCTATCTCCAGCGCTGTTTTACAAACTCGGATAGCTTCGCTATAGCGCTGCTGCTCATTTAATAGACGGATATATTTGCTTATGGATTTTATATATAAATTATGATAGTAGTATGTTTTAGGTGCGATCCAGATATTTAGAGTGGAGTCCACTAATAAATCGTTATTATACATATAGACAATGTCTTCAAACATGGCGATGGATTCCTCTGTTAGCTCGTTAACATCTTCTAATTTTTTGCATATGTCGTCCATTTTAGCCATGTCAATTTCACAGTCTAAATCTGGATTCCACATATATGCTCCACGCTTAGTAATTATGGCGTCCTCTAAACCATAGTCACTAAGGTCTTTTCTAAGTCGACTTACTAGAGTTTTTAAGGTGTTTTCTGCATTGAGATCTTCTTTCTCACCCCATAGTACATCTACTAATGTACCCATTGTTGCCGGTCGACTTCTATTTACTATTAAATACTCAAGTAGGAGTAGCTTCTTTGGTGAATGTTTAAAATTTGCAGCAATATCTACACCATCTATCTCCAATCGAAGTCCTCCTAAAGTATATATTTTTACCTTAGACATAAGATTCCCTTTCTTTTAAAAATATTACATTAGCTATACAAATTAATAGCTATATGTGAATAGTTTCTTCTACACTTGCGTCAATCATACGAACCAATCTATAGGTAAATGTATGATCTTTTAATGTTGCGGCGTCGTAATATGCACGCTCCATTCGTTCCATTATCATATGGCCTACATCAACCTGAGTCATTGCAGGTAGCAGTGCCACATACTGGGTAGAACTGTATCTAGAGATTGTATCTCCAGAGCGAAGCTTAGTAGTTAATAGGTTTAGTAAATCGTTCATTGCTGTATCAATTTTTTCGGGTTCTACATCATTTTTTGGTGGGACTATTCCCACAATAGCTAGGTACATTACTGCACCATGGCGCTTAAGGTTTCTTATGTGTAGTGAATATATCTCCTTAAATATAGGATATTCACAAACATATGCACCACGAGTATTACTGTAATCAGACAGCTCGGTAAAAATACCCTCGATGTTCTGTTCTAGCTTATAGTCCTTTTTAATTATATCTTTATAAAATTCGATTATCTCCCCAGAGCTAACATCCATGTCCTCATCAGGAGAAGCAGCACTGCTTGTAGATTTATTACTAGCTGCCATCATCTCTAGTGCTAGAGAGGATTCTAGTGGGTATATCTTAGTAGCAACTGCACACACACGGATAATCTCGTCATATTCCTGACTTTTACTTAGTAAAGATATATAGTGTCTAATAAGCTTAATATACATGTTTTGCATATAAAGGCTCTTAGTAGGTATAAATTTCTCTAGCCCACTGCCAGAAAGAAGCTCACCTTTATAAGAGTCTATAGCTGTCTCAAACTGTTTGCGATTTTGCTTGTTAAGAGAGCTTGATTTCATTAATGATTCATAATATTTCTCAAACTCTACAATGTCATTTCTGCATGGAAAGTTACTTTTCCACATATAAGAATTGTGGCCGGTAGTAATCCCCCCACTAATCCCTAAATCTTCAAGGTCTTTACGCAGACGGCTGACCATTGTTTTAAGGGCGTTTCTCACCTTAGGATCCTTATCGCCATTCCATAGAATTTCAATAAGTTTATCGGTTGAAACAGCTGTGTTTTCATATAATATCAAATATTGTAATAACAATATCTTCTTAGGCGAAGACTTTAGTTTGTCAGATAGATCTAAATCTCTTATCTTAAAAGAAAAACTTCCCAGCATGGTTATATGCACTTGGTTCATCCTTAAAAATTCACTCCATTTCTCTTTGAATCTTTTCTTTTTTATATTATAACAAAAAATAAAAACAAATGCAACTGTAAATGTTACTAAAAAAATACGCCCATGTAATCCTTAAAATCGTGTAAAATAAAGGGATTATATGGTTATTATAGTTTAATGTTGTACTATGGTAATAAAAAAGGGTGACTTATAAATGAACAAAGGTAACATAATTTTGTGTATATATTGGGAATTATTTGAAAAAATGAAATTTTATGCAATAATATATACTTAAAAACTCACTGTGAATATTAAAATATTATATATAATCACTATTTATGTAAAAGATTTGGTGTAAAATCAAAAAAAAACTTTTAAATAAGCCAGTACATGTGATATAATAATAGTAATAAAATTTATTATAATACTATAGTAAATAAAAAATTAAGAAACATGGTGGTGACTTTTACATCTGTAAAGGTCTAGTCATTTTGATTGTAACCATGTGGATAAAGAAATTTTGAATTTTTTAACAGGAGGTTGTTTTGTGAAAAACCCCACACCACCTAGGACTAAGTTAATGGCCATGTCCTTAGGTATACTATTACTTTTTACAGGTTGTGGAAGCACTCCCGAAGCCGCAACTAAAGCATCAGCAGCCCCACTACCTAACACAGTAGGCAGCCGTCCTTCTACCCCTACATTATTAACGGTAGAAGCCCCAGGTACCGAAGCTTTTGAAGGAAAAGCCTCGGTAATTGACGTATCTAATACCAGCGATGGATATATTATGGTTAAGTACACTGGCGATAAGCAAAAAATCAAGATGCAGTTAACTAAAGCTGGAGGCACAACATATACCTACGATCTATTTCCAGACAATCAGTATGACGCATTTCCTCTATCTGATGGAGATGGTGCATACACCATTACAATTAACGAGAATATCAGTGGGACATCCTATGCACAGGTGGATACTGCTCAGTTCAATGTAACCATAACTGATCCACTGTCACCTTATGTTCGTCCTAATCAGTATGTGGAATACGCTGCTGGTGATAGTGCTGTAACAAAGGGAGAGACCTTGGCTAAGGCGGCAAACAGCGATTTAGATGTTGTTACCTATGTATATGACTATGTAACTGGTAACATTGAGTACGATTATGATTTTGCTGCAACGGTGTCACAGTTTTACATTCCGGATAATACTACCACCATGAGCACTGGTAAGGGAATCTGCTTTGACTATGCTGTGCTGATGACCTCTATGTTAAGATCCCAAGGGATACCTACTCAGCTAGTATTAGGTTATGCAGGAGAAGCCTATCACGCATGGATAAGTGTATACACTCCAGAAACCGGCTGGATACATGATATTATTCAGTTTGATGGTAAGAATTGGGTAAGAATGGATCCTACATTTGCATCTACTGGTGGAGATAATCCAGAGGTTAGCAGATATGTAGGCGACGGTAAAAATTACAATGCAATGTATTTCTATTAAAAGTAACCTTAAAAGAAAATTAATATAGGAAAGGTGCGATCACAAATTATGGAAAATAACAATAATACACCTGTGATAGTCAGGGGTAAGGCTAAAAACCTACAATCCACCGAGCTGGCATACTTTTTTGAACAGATGTATGTATTCTCTAAAAGTGGTGTAGCAATCTGGGAAAGCCTGCTAATACTAAAACAAAACATCGATACAGACCATGACTCCAGCCTTATAAATCAGCTTTATGATCTTGTTTCTGCTGGTGACAGCTTCTCTAAGGCTATGTACACAGCAGGAGGTTTCCCTGACTATGCCATAGGTATGGTTGAGGTAGGGGAAGAAACAGGTAAGATGGAAGATGTATTTGGCGCCTTAAATGAATACTATAAAAACCGAGATAAACTAGCTAAGAGCATAAGATCTTCTATTACATATCCTTTGGCAATGGCGGCTATGGTAATGGTGGTTATATTTGTACTATTAGTACAGGTAATGCCAGTATTCCAACAGGTATTTAGTCAGTTAGGACTGAGCCTAAACTCAGTGTCACAGGCACTGCTTACCATGGGGGAACAGCTTAATAACTATGCACTATATATAGTGTCCGTTGTAGTTGTTATTGGTGTGATAATACTAGCAATGCGACTTAGTAGTTCAGGTAGACAATCACTGTATAAAATCTATGAAAGCATACCACTAACAAGACAGTTATCCCGTTCTGAGAATGCTAATAGATTTGCCTTTGCTATGTCACTGATGCTGGGAAGTAGCTTAGATATTATCAGCTCACTGGAGTTTTCTATGCTGATTACAGATAGTCATTACACCAAGGAGAGAATAAAAAAGGTGCTAGAAAGCATCGATAAAGGGGAAAGCCTATCCAATGCACTAATTGACAGTGGAGTATTCCAGGCTAAATACAATGGTATGATAGTAGCAGGTATGCGCAGTGGTACAGCTAGTGAAATGCTAATGTCCATAGCTAATAGATACTATGAAGAAACCGAGAAACAAACCCAGAAATTAATAGGTATTATCGAGCCTACAATGGTTGCAGTGCTATGTTTATTAGTTAGTATGGTTATGTTATCGGTAATGCTACCACTAACTGGTATGTTATCAGGTATGTAGGAAGGGGTTTGTGACCTTTGACAAAGTTATTAAATAACAGAAGAATAAAAAACCTGCTAAAAGGCAGTGGGCTGTGGAGTTGTATACTTATTATTGTGCTGATTGTGCTAATTAATTTTGCTATTGGTGATATATCCAATACTGTTAATGAGCAGCAATTAGTAAATATCGAGAATGCCCTAAGAAGAGCTGCTGTACAGTGTTATTCCCTTGAGGGAAGATACCCTCCAAGCCTTAATTATATTGTGGACAATTATGGACTACAGTATGACAGTGAGGAGTATGTAATACACTACCAGAGCTTAGGTGGGAACCTACTGCCACAGATTTCGGTTTTTTATCTATCGGAATAGATAGGTTTATAGTAAAGTATACATATTAACCTTTATAATCCCAAAGGGATTTAAGGCATTGGACTTTTACTATATAACACTAGTTAATTACTTATAAATAAGAAAGGAGAGAAACTATGGAGCCAGCCAAAAAGCGTGTTTCGGATATATTTTTGACCTTAGCTCTTTTCTGTATATACACCTTAAGCTCCCTGTTTCTTTCTGTATTAGGTGCAGATGTGTATAGAGAAAATGTATTTGACTCTGAGAGCAACTACAATATACGCACATCAATCCTTTATTTAACAGAAAAAACAAGGCAAAGTGAGTTTTCAAACAGCATTAGAGTGGACAGCGCCTTAGACTCTGATGCAGTAGTAATCTCTCAAGACTTTGGTGGAGAAATATATGAAAACTGGATATATGTAGATGATGGATATCTTTGTGAGGTGTTAATACCACAGGACGGAGTGATTATACCACAGGCAGGACAGAAGATTATGCCGGTGGAAAAGCTAACACTTAATCTACATAATAATGGATATATGACCATAGAGGTAACGGATAATCTTGGGAATATGTTTAACTCTGGAATATACCTAGAGTGTAATGGGGAGGTAGTGTAGTATGAATAATACCTCCAAAGCAAAGTATTTCTTAGTAGAACTTATTGTAAACAGCCTGCTTTTTGCTATATGTGCAGCAATATGCGCCAGCTTGTACGCTATGGGATTTGTACAAAGTAAAGAAAGTAAGGATATATCCCGTGCTATGGTAGAGGCACAAAATGCAGCAGAAGCCTTTAAGGCAGCAGCTGGAGATACCAGTCAGTTAATAGATATGATAAACTGTAATGAGGATTTTGTTATTTACTATGACAAGGACTGGAATAACATAGCTGATGGTGAGGATTATAGCTATCAGTTAAAGCTAGAGGAGATAGGGGAAGGCAAGTTAAAACAAGCCAGAATAAGCCTATCAGACCTAGAAAGCAGTGAAATCTTAACTATAGAGGTTTCAAAATACCTTCCAACTGCAAAGGAGGTGGGCTAATGAATACCAGTGGTAAATCGGTGGTAAGTATAGGTATAGTATCTCTTATTACATTTTTTACAGTGCTGTTATTAGTGACATTTTCCGTACTGATTATTGTAGGTGCTAGAAGTGATGCCCAGCTATCCAAACAGGCGGCAGCAGCAGTTACCAATTATTATATTGCAGATGGAAAAGCAGAACAGCGACTAGAGATGATACACAACACCTACCTAGAGGAACAGGCAACAGGGGACTTAACCCCAGCACTAAAGGCAATAGGGGTAAATGTTGTTGAAACAACTGCTGAGGGTGTAGTGGTAGATTATACTATTTCCATAGATACAAACAGAGAATTATATTGTAAAATATTTATCCCAGCAGATGCCCCAGAGAATATGGTTAGACAGAACTGGCAGACTACAATAGTACAGGGACTAGTAATAACCGATGAACAACCACTATGGGGTTAATTCATTAAATTAGATTATACAAAAGATAAATAGTGGATTGAAAAACATTCACCTTAAATTGTTTTACAGGAAAGGTAGGTAATAAAGATGGATATCCAAGAGTTACTAAAACAGATGGTAGAAAAACAGGCAGCAGATATATTTATTGTAGCAGGTAAACCTATTAGCTATAAAATCAATCAGAGAATAGAAATGCTAGAAGAAACTATTATAAAGCCTGATATGACAAAGAAGCTAATTGACGATGTATATGCACTAGCTAATAGAAGCAGTGATGTACTGGAAAGCAGAGGGGACGATGACTTTTCTTTTGCTCTTAAGGGGATTTCTAGATTTAGAATTAATGCTTACAAACAGCGTGGTTCCTATGCAGCAGTTATCCGTGTTGTAGCATTCTCTCTACCAGAAGCAGATAAGATTAATATACCAGAAAACATTATTGACCTAGCAAATAAACAGCGTGGACTGGTACTGGTAACAGGTGCTTCCTGTAGTGGTAAGACTACTACACTAACCTGTATCCTAGATAAAATTAACGAAACTAGATCAGGGCATATTATTACCCTAGAAGATCCTATTGAGCATCTACACCCTCATAAGAATGGTATTATCAGCCAGAGAGAAATCTCCCTAGATACAGGTAACTACCCAGTAGCACTTAGAGCAGCTCTAAGACAGAGCCCAGATGTACTGCTAATAGGTGAGCTTAGAGATGCTGATACTATAGGTATTGCCCTAACTGCAGCAGAAACAGGGCATCTAGTGTTCTCTGCACTTCATACACTAGGTGCAGCAAACTCCATTGACCGTCTAGTGGACTCCTTCCCATCTAATCAGCACGAGCAGATTAGAATGCAGTTATCCATGGTACTACAAACGGTAGTTTGCCAGCAGTTAATCCCTACAAAAGACGGTGGGGTTATGCCTGTATTTGAGATAATGCACTGTAATAATGCTATTAGAACACTAATTAGAGATGGTCGTACCCATCAGATTAACTCTATTATCCAGTCCTCAGCAAGTGAGGGAATGGTAAGTATGGATACAAGCATTGCAAAGCTATTTAACGATGGTAAAATTGATCGTGAAACAGCACTAACCTACAGCTTAACACCAGCATATCTAATGCGTCAGATGGGTGAGAACCCAACAGCGAGAGATACATTTAAGTCCAAGGTGCTGTCTGGTCAGTAATAAATAACCAATATGTATTAAGAACAGGGTATATTCTTCCGGTAGGGGAGAATATACCCTGATTTACTTTGTGGAATAATCGGTGTGTAGATAAGAACTGTTAAATATCAATATTTTAATCTGCGATAAATTATGTTATAATAAAAATATAAAAAATGTGAAAGGATTATACTTCCACAGTTGTGTTATATATGAAAGGGAAAAATTACCCTTACCATTTTAATATTTTGGAGGATATAATCATGAAAAAACTTTTATCAGTAACACTAACTTCAGCACTTGTATTAACAGTAGGAACTACTTCAGTATTTGCTATGGGGCGTGGAAATGGCATATACCGCAACAACAGTGAGTATCATCAAGGTATAAACCATGAATACAATTCACATTTTGTTGATGAAGATGGTGACGGTATCTGTGATAATATTGGAACAAGAGGATATTATGTTGATGAAGATGGTGACGGTATCTGTGATAATATTGGAACAAGAGGATACTATGTTGATGAAGATGGCGACGGTATCTGTGATAATATTGGAACAAGTGAATACTATGTTGATGCAAACGGAGATGGTATCTGCGATAACTATGGTACAGGTTATCACAATTCTGAAAATCAT
>CAYJEQ010000042.1:0-1239 GCA_964369235.1 uncultured Oscillospiraceae bacterium
GGGTCTGTAGGGTCAGGATCGTATACCCAGTGGTCTACTTCCTTATCATTTACAGGTCCATCAGGTTTAGTTATTAGTCCACCCTCTGGTGCTGTAGTGGTGCTATGTGTTCCCTCTACATCTTCCTCACCAAATTCCTGATTTTCAAAGGTTATATTGTGGTCGGTTGGAGGGTCAGGGATTACCTCATCTCCACAGGTAACATGAACCTTAAGATATTTGTTTGCCAGTATTTCAGTAGATATATCAATTCCCAGATATTCTGTTTTTGTTCTAGTATATGACTGATTATCTATAATATTATCTGCATCTAAGCCATACTCTATAGTCGCCACCTGTCCTACTGTATCCATTTTAATTACTGCAGTTCCTATTGCGGCTGCTACCTTACCTGTGGATACCACAGTGCCACATACTATTGTAATAGCACCACCATAGGCATAATTATCTCCAGTAGTATATATAGTTCCTCCCTCAACAGTAGCACCTGCAGCTAACCCGTTATAACTTATTCCCGGTGTAGTGTTCTTAGCATCAATTACCCCACCAAAAGAATTTACTGAACCATGTATACCATGTAATGGCCCTGTAGCTTTAATGTGACCCACATTAATCTCTACAGCTGCAGATATACCATAATGTAAACCACCTGTAGCCTCTAAGCGACCACCATTAAATATAATCTTCTCAGCAACTAGTCCACTGCCACTTGGGTAGTTAGTAATCAGTGTACCATCACCACTAAAGGTCAGTGTATGCCCTACTGCACTTATTGTGGTAATCTCCACAGGAGAGCTATTATTTAATATAATATGGGTATTTTCTGTTAAGGTTAGAATTTCACTTACAGGGTTATAGACCTCTGCTGGTAGAGATTCTAAGGAAGATATATCCTCAATAGTTAATAGTCCATCTACCAGTGCTGATCTAGTTATAGGTGCTACTAATCTAGGCCTAGGCACTACTGACCCAGCCTGTCCCACTGTATTTGTTGTAGCACTATCTAAAGGCAGATTTCCCTCTGTGGTTTCACCCTCTGTGGTTTCACCCTCTGGGGTTTCACCCTCTGGGGTTTCACCCTCTGGGGTTTCACTCTCTGGGGTTTCACCCTCTGGGGTTTCACCCTCTGGGGTTTCACCCTCTGGGGTTTCACCCTCTGGGGTTTCACCCTCTGGGGTTTCACCCTCTGGGGTTTCACCCTCTGGGGTTTCACCCTCTGGGGTTTCACCCTCTGGGGTT
>CAYJEQ010000042.1:1339-23267 GCA_964369235.1 uncultured Oscillospiraceae bacterium
CTGGGGTTTCACCCTCTGGGGTTTCACCCTCTGGGGTTTCACCCTCTGGGGTTTCGCCCTCTGGGTTTTCGCTCTCTGGGGTTTCACCCTCTGGGGTTTCACCCTCTGGGGTTTCACCCTCTGGGGTTTCAGTACCAAGGGTTTCGACTTCCTGTGAGTGTTCCTCTGCATTTACCACTAAAATTGCTGTTTCACTGTTTGAAAAATTAATTGCAGCATAGTAAAATGAATTTGATATAATGAGCGCAGCAGCAATTAGCATTGATAATGTTTTACCAGTTTCCCTTTTCATTGCTAACTCTCCTTTTGACATTATATGTATTTTATGTATAATTTACACAAAAAATATATTATTTTTCGCCATATATTTGTAAATCTATTCTATCACTATGGTATATTCTTTACAAGAGTGTTTTGTATTTTGTGATAATCCAATAATAAAATTAACAGCGAATTACATAATCTTTTATACTTCCTTAAAATAAAATTAAAAAATAATTCTAGACTAATTCAAATATTCCCCCATATAGCAAAACCCACCCAAAATAGTTGGGTGGGTTTTATATTCCTATTTACTTTGAATATATTCCATTAGGGTATCTACCCCATTAAGATAGCCTTTAAATCCTAGGCCTGCATAGGTTTTAATAGCTGTAGCCTTTACATAGGAAATTTGCCTAAAATCCTCCCTTGCAGATACATCGGAGATATGTACCTCTACTGTGGGAATTTCCACTGCTTTAATAGCGTCGGCAATAGCAACACTAGTATGGGTGTAAGCAGCTGGATTAATTACAATGCCATCGATTTTATCATAGTAGGCTTTTTGTATACAGTCTACTATTGCACCCTCATGATTGGACTGAAAAAACTCCACCTGTACCCCTTTATCACTACAGTAGTCATCTATTAAATTACATAAATTCTCATAGGTATCACTACCGTATAAATGAGGCTCACGAATTCCTAAAAAGTTAATATTAGGGCCGTTAATCACTAGAAATTTCATATTTATGACCATACCTTTCCTGCAATCTGCAATATTTTCTATAGCCATTTCTTTATAGCTGTGATATTTTCCTTTGTAGAGATGACTAAAGGCAATTTATAATCTGCTAACTTCTCATAAATGGGGTTGCGCTGATTATAAAGCTCTGTTAAATCTGTGGATAGAGGCCTGTTTTTTGTAGCAAGATTTTCTATATTTCTATGTAGGTAGATAATAATACTGTTTTGTTTAAGGGCTATGCGGTTTTCTTCCCGTAGCACTGCCCCTCCACCAGTGGCAATTACCTGTCCTGTTTTCTTAGCTATTTCTGCTACTATCTCTGCCTCTATATCCCTAAAAGCAGCCTCGCCCTGTTCCTTAATTATCTCAGCAGGAGTTTTACCAACTACCTTAGTAATCTCCTTGTCTGTATCAACAAAGTTTAGCCCTAATTCCTTTGCTAAGGCTTTGCCCAGTGTAGATTTCCCCACCCCTGGCATTCCTATTAAAGCAATATTTCTAAATATCTCACTGGCTTTCTTTAGGCCTTCTTCCAGTGGCGACAAATCATCTAAGCCAAAGTATAAATTATGGGCGTAGATTGCCTGTCCTACTAGCATGGTAAGTCCACCAATAGCTGGAATTCCCAGCTGTTCACACTGTAGCACTAATTTAGTTTTAAGGGGATTATACAGCACATCAATAACACCCTGTAGTTTTGTAAAAGGTGCTATATCTATAGGGCAGTCCTGATTATTAGGATACATACCAATAGGTGTGGTGTTTATTAAAATATCAGCATCATAGTGCTTTGATATATTGTCATAATTATCCACTCCACTGCGAGAAATCTTTATAATCTCTCTAGCCCCACCAGTTTCTGCCACCCATGAGGCTGTTTTACTGGTGGCACCACTGCCTAGGATAATAACCTTCTTACCAGTAAAATCTATACCAATCTTACTGGCACAAAGCTTAAATCCCAAAGCATCGGTATTATATCCATAAAGCTTACCATCTCGGTTAACAATTGTGTTAACACAGCCTATTTCAAGGGCTTCCTTAGACAGCTGGCAATAGGGCATAACCATCTCTTTATAAGGTATGGTAACATTAGCCCCGAGAAAATCTTTTTTAGTCATAAACTCATCAAGTTCTTCTCTGGGAAAAGCATTTAAAATATAATCCTTATTACCGAAAAAACCATGTATAGTAGGTGAGTAACTATGTCCTAGTTTTTCACCAATTAATCCGTATTTCAAGGTTATCGCTCCTTAATAAATATTGTGAAAAGTTAAAGATGAAAATCTAAGGTTTTCTATTATTATATTGTGGCAAAGCCACTGCAAACTTCTTCACTATTAACTAATCCTAATTAATAATTATTTATACTTCTTTATAGCTACCTAAATAGGTAAATTTCTCACAGTTACCCTGTATCTGAGTAATTAACTTCTGGATATTAACATCACTAATATTAGCGTCAAAGTCCACATAGAACATAAACTCAAAATCCCTACCTGGTATTGGACGGCTTTCTAGTTTTGACATATTTACCCCTAGTGCTGAGAATTTGGAGATAATATTGTATAGTGAGCCTGGACGGTGGGATATGGTAAACATAAGGCTTACTTTATCTGCACCTGGGTATATCTCTGGTTTTTTAGATATACAGATAAATCTTGTGTGGTTGTTATCGCTATTTTGTATATCTGTAGCGATTATATCCAGATTATAAAGCTCGCTACAACCTTTATCAGCAATGGCTGCAATGTCATTCCTATCGGATTTTGACACCATTTCTGCTGCTAGACCTGTATTGTCAAAGGTATGAGGTTTAATCTTAGGATTATCTTTTAAGAATTCTGAACACTGAGCCAGTGCCTGTGGATGGGAGTAAACTTCCCTAATATCCTCTACCTTGCCATCTCGTTTAGCTAGTAGCGTGTGGTTAATCTTAACCTTAACACTGGATACAATCTGGAAATCATACTTGCCCATTAGATCGTAAACCTCGGTAACAGATCCATGTAGGCTATTTTCTATAGGTAGTATTCCATAGGTGCAAAGGCCTTGATCTACAGCCTTAAATACGCCTTCAAAATTATTAAAATACATTATACTCGCTCGGGAAAATAGCTTATCGCAAGCTGTAGAGGAATTAGCCCCCTCTATGCCTTGGCAGGCTACAACAGCACTTTTAGGAAATAAATCAGGTGTGTTTTCTATAGCCTCTGCAATCTTCTTTTGAATAGGGCCTTCTCCTACTATGGAATGCTCCTGATAGGCTCTAGATAGGTCAAACATAGTGGTATATAGCACCTTAGTATACTCTGCAAGCTGATCGTCCATATCCTTAGTAATATTGTAGATAATATCTCTTTCTCTACCTGCATTAAGTACAGGAAGCTTATTTTCTTCTTTGTACCTAGCAATGTCTCTAACTGTTTCCATACGCTGGGCAAATAGTGCTGTCATCTGTTTGTCTATGCTATTTATGTCTTCCCTTGCTTTTTCTAGAATGTTATCCATGATTATCTCTTCCTTTCCATTATAAAAGATTAATTACAGCTATAGCTGCTGCTGATTTAATACAGGGAACTGCCCTAGGCACTATACAAGGATCGTGTCGACCTTTTACAGCTAGGGTGTCATTTTCCTTAGTAGTCAGGTTTACCGATTGTTGTTCTCTGCCAATAGATGGGGTAGGCTTTATAGCTGCTCTAAAGATTACAGGCATACTATTAGAAATCCCACCTGCTATACCACCTGCATTATTGGTGGTGGTAATAACTCTTTCACCATCATATCTATAAGGGTCGTTATTCTCACTGCCTCGCATATTAGCCACAGCAAAACCAGCACCAAACTCCACCCCTTTAACTGCGGGCACAGCAAAAACCGTTTTTGCAATAGAGTTTTCTATACCATCAAACATAGGCTCACCTATGCCTATAGGCAGTCCTAGTACAGCACATTCAATACTGCCACCTACAGAATCTCCCTGAGCTAGTGCCTCCATAATCTCAGCAATCATTTCTTTACCTTTATCGCTATTATTAACAGGAAGCTCACCTACATCATAGGCTCTTGGCTGTACATTAACAGGATTATATGGGGTGTCATATACCTTGCCAATATTTGCAATATGTGCCTCTATGGTAATGCCTTTTTCCTTTAAAAGCTGTATACACACAGCACCAGCAAAGCACAGTGGCAGAGTTAGTCTACCAGAGAAATGGCCTCCACCTCTTACATCGTTTGCACCACCGTATTTTACATGGGCTACATAGTCTGCATGGGAAGGTCTTGGAATTGTGGTAATATTCTTATAATCACCACTGCGTACATTTTTATTTTCAAAAACTGCTGTAAGTGGTGCACCACAGGTTACCCCATCTATAATACCACTTACGATATTAGGTATATCCTCCTCTTTTCTAGGTGTGGAGTAGGCATTATTGCCCCCCTGTCTAGTTTTTAAAAAAGCTAGTATCTCCTCCATGTTAAGACGCACCCCAGCTGGGATACCATCAATAACTACACCTATCATCTCACAGTGGGATTGACCGAATATCTGTATCTTTATTTTATCACCATAACTACAGGACATCAACCACACCTCCCAGTTTCTTTAAATCTTCAAAGAATGCTGGATAGGATTTGTTTACTGCCTCTGCCCCTGTAATAATTACCTCACCACTACAGAAACTAGCTGCAACAGCTGCTGACATAACTATACGGTGATCGTTACAGCTATCCACCTTACCACCTGTTAGCTGGGAGGGATTTATTATCATAGCGTCTTCTTCTACCACAATATCCCCACCTAGAGCTGTAATCATAGCAGATACTGAGGCTACTCTATCGCTTTCTTTAATACGAAGTCTTTCTATATTGTATATTCTAGTTGGTTTTTCCTTTTGAGTGGCGTAAACAGCCAGTGCAGGCACTAAATCTGGTATTTCCATTGCGTCTATTTCATCATGGTTACACACATCTTTAAAGAGCTTATCCTTCTGACAGGAATTAGGGTTAAGGTGATTTGGCAGTATGCCACAGCATAGCCAGTAGGAAGCGTTAGACCAGTCACCTTCCACTATAATTTCCTTAGGGGATTTGTACTGCTGATTACCCTTCATCTCATAGGATACCTCTATGCCAAACTGACTAAGTACATCTATGGTAATATCCACATAGCCAGCAGATTGTAGTGGGGTAGTTAGATTTATAGTGCTGTCCCCCTGTAATAAAGGCAGTGCAAACATCAGCCCTGAGATATACTGGGAACTTTTATCCCCAGGTAGGCTGTATACACCAGCCTTAAGTTTACCACTGTAATCTATAGGTAGATTATACTGGGTAAACTCCACTCCATTATCCTTCATAGCCTCACAAAGCTCACCAAAAGGTCGGCTAGGTAGTGAGCCACTGCCATTTAGTCTACCCTTAGGGGAAATAGCTGCCATAATAGGCAGTACCAGTCTAGCTGTAGTGCCACTTTCATGGCAGAAAACATCTAGGTTTTCTGGGTGGCTACTAGGGGTTACCATTACCCCTCTATCTGTAGTAGTTACCTTTGCCCCTAGGGCAGTAATGGTTTCTATACTTGCCTTAATATCCTGTGAAAAATGATTTATTATAATGTGGGTAGGCTCTTTACACAGTGCAGAAGCCAGCAGTATGCGATGAGCATAGGATTTTGAGGAGATAGCATCTATGCTACCTTGTAACTTTCTAGGTGAAATCTTAACATCCATTATGTGACCATTCCTTTACTAGATTTATTTTATAATTTTCTGGCTACATGGCAATTGTACTCCATTGCCAAGCAGTTATTACTCCATTGCCAAGGCGAAAAATTCTTCTATTTTATCAAGCGCTATAGGCTCTATTCTACTGCTACCTATGGAGTTTAGCAGTATTAGATTTAGCTTACCACTACGGACTTTTTTATCCCCTGTGGCCTTCTCTGCCAAATCCTTAGGGCTGTAATTACAGCTTATATCTATATTATATATATCCAGTATCTTCTTTATATCAGTGGCGTTGTCAATGTTATTGGCTTTCTCTATAAGATACATACCCATTGCCACAGCTCTGCCATGGGGTATGGTAAAACCACTTAGTGCCTCGATACCGTGGGCAATAGTATGACCGAAGTTTAGTATCTGCCTAATGCCCTTGTCCAGTTCATCTTCCTTTACCACCTGAGCTTTAAGCTGTACACATCTTGCTACTATATCTAGGGTATTACTGTAAAACTCCCCTGTTAATAGCTCATTAAAAAGCTCTTTATCCAGTATGCAACCGTACTTTATTACCTCGCACAGACCGTCTTTGACAATGTCCTCATCTAAGGTGTTAAAGGTATCTATATCACAGATCACCAGTTTAGGCTGGTTAAAAGCACCTACAAGGTTTTTCCCACTGGGGAGATTTACCCCTGTTTTACCACCTACCGAGGAGTCCACTGCTGCTAGGACAGTGGTAGGTATCTGTACAAAAGGTACTCCCCTTAGGTATATAGCCGAACAAAATCCAGCCACATCACCTACAATACCACCACCTAAAGCAATTATTATGTCAGAATGGGAGATTTTCTTCTCTACCATATATTCCAGTATAGATTCTACTGTATCCATGGTTTTAGAGCCTTCCCCAGCCATAAAGCAGAAGCTTTCTATCTGAAAACCACTATCTTCTAGGGACTCTACTAATATTTTACCATAAAGTGGATATACATTGCTATCACTAATTATCATAGCTTTTTGTGCTTTGGTAATTTCTCTAATATAGCTGCCTGAGTTTTTTAATATATCATTATCTATAAGCACTCTATAAGAAGGTGCTGTTTCTACAGTGATTTCTCTCATAGTAACTTATCCTTTCCTATTAGGGGACTTACTTTACAGCCTCTAGTACTCTGTCTACCTTTCTAGCTAGGGTTTCGTATGCCTCTGGTGTTAGGGACTGAGCACCGTCACATAATGCACAGCTAGGATTATTATGAACCTCAATAATAAGTCCATCTGCACCACAAGCTGCAGCAGCTAGGGACATTGGCTCAACAAATCTTGCATGGCCTGTAGAGTGGCTTGGGTCGATAATTACTGGTAGGTGGGTGCGTTCTTTTAACACTGGTACAGCAGATAAATCTAGGGTGTTTCTTGTAGCTGTTTCGTAGGTTCTAATACCACGCTCACACAGCATTACCTGTGTATTACCACTTGCCATAATGTACTCAGCACTCATTAGTAGCTCATCTATGGTACCTGCAATACCTCTTTTTAGTAGAATAGGCTTGTTGGTTTTCCCGATTTCTTTAAGCAGATTAAAGTTCTGCATATTTCTAGCACCTATCTGGATAATATCAATATCTTCAAATAATGGTAACTGGGATAGCTCCATTAGCTCGGAGATGATAGGTAGGCCTGTTTGCTTTCTTGCCACTCTTAGTAGATCCAGTCCTTCGCTACCCATTCCTTGGAAGGCGTAAGGAGATGTTCTTGGCTTAAATGCACCACCACGCAGTACCATTGCCCCACTAGCCTTAACTGCTGTAGCAATATCGCAAATTTGCTCCTCTGATTCTACCGAGCAAGGGCCAGCCATCATTATAAAGTTACCACCACCGATTTTTGCACCATTGCTTAGGGTGATTACTGTATCCTCTGGGTGGAATTTTCTATTGGCTTTTTTGTAAGGCTCACGAATTCTAGTAACACTTTCCACTATTTCCATAGCTGAGATAAGCCCAGTATCTATAGCAGCACAGTCACCGATTAATCCCAGTACAGTGCTTTGATCTCCTAGAGCTACATTTACACCTAGGTTTCTTTCTTCTAGCCAGTTAGTTAGGTTTGCCACCTGTTTAGGATCTGCGTTTTTCTTTAGTACGATAATCATAGTAATCTCCGTTTCTTTGTTTGAAATTTTCACTGAAAATAATCATTATTTCTTTTTGTGATATAAAGTAATCACAAAACCCATTTCCTCAAAACAACAAAAAATGCCTGTGGTTCCTTTGAACCACAGGCATAATATGCTTATAATCTTCTAGATTAAGCCATGTTATATCTGTACGACAAAGTAACCCTATTAACTAAGTTAATAAAGTAAAAGAAAAAGTAAAAATAAGTTGTTACTGTGTTTCTCTTTATCATAATAAATAACCTTCTCAATCAAAATATTTTCTGAACTTTTTATATTATAACTTGTTAGCAGAGTAAAGTCAATAGCCTTTTAGATTTTATTGCAATTTGTTTAAAATCACAAATCCCCTTTGATTATGCTAATATCTCTCAAATCATTAGCTATATATAGGTAGTTAATTTGTACAAACTATTATATTGACATTAGAGATTAATATGGTATAATTTAAATAGTAATAATTATTAATTAAATTAGGAGGTTGGGAGTATGATAAAAAGATATTCCAAACAGCGAGAGTTAATCTACAACACCATAATGGGCACTGACTCCCATCCAACAGCAGAGTATGTATATAATACACTAAAGTCGGAACACCCTACACTTAGTCTAGGGACGGTTTACCGTAATATACGCCAGTTAGAAAGTGCAGGTCTCATAATCAAAGCCCCTTCTAAAAATGATAAGGAGCGTTTTGATGCTAGGATAGATGAGCATTTTCACTTTATCTGTGATGAGTGTGGAGAGCTTTTTGACATAGATAGTAATGGTATTGGAAAGGAGCTACTGGAATCCATCCCAAAACACGGGCATCAGATGGATAGAATTACCTTTACTATACATGGTAGATGCCTACACTGCCAAAATAAAATCTTGTCAGGCCAAAATAAAATCTTGTCAGGCCAAAATAAAATCTTGTCAGACCAAAATAACAACACCATTGTTTAGGTATTAGAACTGGTCTTATACCTAATGGTAATATAATTTTAAAGGAGAATGATTGTTATGAACTTAAAAGGAAGCAAAACAGAAGCAAATCTTTGGACTGCCTTTGCAGGCGAGTCACAGGCAAGAAACAAGTACTCCTACTATGCAAGTAAGGCTAAAAAAGAGGGCTATGAGCAGATTGCTGCACTGTTTGAAGAAACAGCTAATAATGAGAAAGAACACGCTAAAATGTGGTTTAAACTACTAGAAGGTATCGGCACAACAGCAGAAAACCTAAAGCACGCAGCTGAAGGGGAGAACTATGAGTGGACAGATATGTACGCTAGTATGGCTGTAACTGCTAGAGAAGAAGGTTTTGAAGCTATCGCTAGAAAATTTGAAGGCGTTGCTAAAATTGAAAGCGAGCATGAAGAAAGATATCTAAAACTACTTAAGAACCTAGAAGAAGGTAAGGTGTTTAAGAGCGAAACTAAGGAAGTTTGGTTCTGTCGTAACTGTGGCCATCTACATGATAGCACAGATGCACCAGCTGTCTGCCCAGTCTGTGACCACCCTCAAGCTTATTTTGAGAGAAGAGCAGTTAACTACTAGGATTAGTTTTATTTAATATTAAAATAAAAGTAGCTATTACCAATGGTAATGGCTACTTTTTTCGGTTTCATAATAAATCCAGAGTAAATTTTCTTAGGTGATGATACTATAATTACATAGATTTATTTACTGGCTAAAGTATCTCTTTTAATAAAATAATAGGCAAGACCTATAAATGTAGTGGAAATTATAACCCAAAAAGTAGGTTTAACCCCTCTTTCCTTACAATCTTTATATACAAAGTGTAGAATGGATATAAAGATTGGCGCAAATGATAGTACCATAAAAAATGCTGATCCTATCATTGTATACAGAATAATTTCTCTACTATATCCACCATTAAAGTTAGCATAAATACCAAAGGCAAATAGGCATATAAAAATAATCAAGGATATACTGATAAATGCAATCAAAAGTCTAGATTTTTTCATATTGGTAATCTCCTTCCCAATGTTTACCACAAGCTCAACTTGTGAATGAGGATTACGCAACTGAACAACAGAAACTTTGAAAATATCTGCAAGCTTAAATAATTTATCAGAAGATGGCTGGGACATATCATTTTCCCATTTGGAAACAGACTGTCTGCTAACCTCCATCTGCTCTGCAAGATACTCCTGTGAAATTCCATTTAGTTTGCGTAGTTCTCTAATTTTTTCTCCCAATGTCATATTCATAAAGTATCACCTCCTGATTGCATTATATAAACTTTGACATTACAAGTCCATCAACTATAGGGCAACTTTAGTTTACATTTGGTTGCTAATGTAAAAAATAAGTAATAGCTAATAGCTACTAGCTACTAGCTGTTAGCTATGGCGAAAATCGACCATATAATAGTTAAAAGTAATAACGAATAGTTAATAAGTAAGGTATTTTGCTAAGGTAAAATATAATGAAAAGTTAAGGTTTTATAATGTGGCAAAGCCATTCCTACACCAGCCAATACAATTGGGTGTATTCACTTTTCACCAGCCAATGTAATTGGCTATATTATCGGCATAAGCTCCATAGCTTCTTCCCCTAGATAATTACTGCCATCCTTGAGACTTATAAAGGGTGAGTAGCTGTATTCATTGCCATCTTTATCGGTGGTTATAAGCTCTACCTGTGGGTATAAATCAGCAAAATTACAGTTTAAATATAGGATTTCCCCTGTGGTTTCGTATAGTAAATCCCCTCTTATTAGATTACCCTCATCACCTAGGGATAGGCTGTAAACCTTTATAGGATTACCATAGGTAGCTTTAACTAGAAATAGATGGTACCCATCCTCAGTAGCAAAATACTCCAGACTTTCTTCTTCCTCTGGGGTAAGGAATATCCCAAAAGGTGGTATACCCTCACCAAAAGTCTCCTGAACATCATCTTCATAGCCTATAAAAGCAGACTGAAAAGGTTTTTCTTCCTTTATAATTTCGGTTATAGGCTCCCAACTATCGGCTACTATATCATACTCATATACCCAACCTGTGGAGGTAACTGCAAATCTGTCCAGTATAGTAAATTTCTCTGGGCTATTTTCTCCCACAGCAAATACCACTGCACTCTCTCCATCTATCTCCATATCTTCCTCTTGCCTATAAGCCTTGCCAGTAAAATACTCCTGACCCATAACCTCTATGAGCCTAGTTTCATAGGGGTTTTCTTCTGTTGTGGTCACATTACTTTCTTGTGGGGTGGTTGAAGGGGAGGGGGGTGGAGCTATTGTTGGTACTTGGGTAGGATCTAGGGTGGTGTTTTGGCTGGCGCTACAGCCTACTAATAGCAGACTTA
Source organism: uncultured Oscillospiraceae bacterium (assembly GCA_964369235.1). Taxonomy (GTDB): domain Bacteria; phylum Bacillota; class Clostridia; order Oscillospirales; family Ruminococcaceae; genus CAYJEQ01. The sequence goes on from CAYJEQ010000042.1 coordinate 12,576, forward strand.
GGATAATTATCATAATAACTATAGATTTCATCATAAAAATACTCATTCCTTTCTTGGTGTTTTATGTGTTTGAAACTTTCTTTCAAACTACTTATCTACCTTCTTTTTAATAATTTTATCACCTTAAAAAAGTAATGTAAACTATTCCCTGTAAGTTTATAGGAACTAGCTAGATTGATATGGTGGCTCTTGGTGATTTAGCTATTTTAATAGATAAAATCCCCCAATATGCCATAGATTCTAGTGCATAATGCGGGCTGGGTTATCCTAGTCCTTAACACTGCCAGACTTTACGATAAGAAAATAGCCTAGATAAGCATAAACTTTTAAATAAGCTTTTTATTAAAAAATATATAAAATCATATAGGGTGTATTCGCTATCTGCGAATACACCCTAACAATTTAATTCATATGTAAAAAAATAAAGAGGTTGCTCCCAAAGGAACAACCTCTTTGATAATATTCTATACTGCCTCCGGTATGGTAATAGTTACTACCGTTCCCTCTGGACTACTTTGTAGGTTAATACTGCCTTTATGCAGTTCCACTGAGTGTTTTACTATGGACAGCCCAAGACCTGTGCCACCTGTTTCCTTAGAGTGGCTTTTATCAACTCGGTAAAATCTCTCAAAAACTCTCTCTTGGCTGGCTACTGGTATACCAATACCTGTATCCTTAACGGTAATGATGGCTTTACCATTATCACTGTGTAGGCTAACATTAACACTGCCACCTTCACGATTATACTTAATAGCATTATCACAAAGGTTAAATATTATCTCTCTAACTATCTGAGGTACCCCCATAATAGCTACTGGAGAAAGATTTTTACTCAATGTTACAGATTTACCATTTGCTGTGTCCTCTAGGGAGGCTATAGTATCCTCTATAATCCCCTGTAGTTCTATTTTAGCAAACTCTGGTATGCTACTGCCTTCATCTAGTCTGGAGATACGAATTATATCCTGTATTAACTGGATTAACTGATTGGATTCATTATATATCTTCTGGGCAAAAGGCGCTACATCTTCTGGTTTAACCAAGCCATTCTTCATAATCTCAGCATAGCCGGATATAGATGTTAGTGGAGTTTTTAACTCGTGGGATACATTGGCAGAAAACTCTCGTCTAAGCTGTTCACTTTCTCTTTTCTCAGTGATATCTACAAATAGTAGCACCACACCATCTACCTTACCAGATAGTGAGATAGGGTTAGCAGTTGCTTCATACTGACGATTGTCTATGGTAAGTATACATTTACTTCTAACACCTGTAAAAGCATTTTGAACTGTGTGATTAAGCTCTAGTGATCTATTTATCTCAAGGATCGGCTTACCTTGGTAGTTGCCTTGCTGGATACCCATAATCTGAATAGCAGAGGTATTTATAAACATAATCTCACCACTGCTGTCCACAAGGATAAATCCTTCCCCAATGTTCTCCACAATGGTGGAAAACTGCTGTTCTCTCTTTTTAATATCCTCTAGCTGGCTGTTAATTTGTAGCCCTTGATTTTTTATCTTAAGGACAAAGGGAGATAGCTCTGGATATATATCTGCCAAGGTAAAATCCTCAGGGCTTGCAGTGTTTAGAGGCATTACCAGTTTCTTTGTAACATAGTTTGCCACCAGTAAAGATAGGGCGAATATTACCAGAATTATTATAACCATATAAGGCAGTAAATCCTCAGTAATAATGCTAAGTACACTATCCTGTGTTACCGATAATCTAAGTATATGTCCGTTATCCAGTTTTACTGCGTAGTAATAGGTGGTTTCCTCCAGTGTATCGGAATGTCTTGTGGAATTACCTGTTCCAAATTTTAACGCATTAATAATCTCTGGACGGTCGCTGTGGTCGTCCATTGTTGCCGGATCACTTTGGTTATCGTGGGTTACCTGCCCCTGAGGGTCTATAATAGTGATACGATCCCTTACAGGAAGATTATTAAGGCCCATAAGCTCATCTTCCCCAAAGATATTGGCGATATTCTGTAGGTATTTTGCAGTGTATACCATGTCGTTTTGTATCTGTGATAGAAAATGATTGTAGTTTACCACCGAAATCATAATAGTAGTTGCTATCATGGCAAGCAATGACACTATGCTAATACTAGCTAATATTCTCTTTTTCATAGGTTTGTGATACCTTTCTAACATATAAGGTTTTAAGCTCTGTAATAACTCTATATTTCAGCGCCAATACGATAACCTACACCTCTAACAGTGGAGATTCCATTGCCACCATTCCCTAGTTTTTGTCGTAGTGTTCTTATATGAACATCTACTGTACGAGTTTCCCCGTCAAAATCATAACCCCAAATCTTCTCTAATAGATGATCCCTAGTCATTACGATACCCATATTTTGCATAAGTAATCTCAGCAGCTCAAATTCCTTAAAGGTAAGTATAATCTCACTGCCTTCATAACTTACTGTATGCCGCTTAACATCTAGTGTTATTCCGTTACAACTTAGTATGGCTTCTGGCTCTTTTGTGGTTTTTGTTGTACGACGAAGAACTGCTTTTACTCGGGATACCATCTCCATCATACCAAAAGGCTTTGCTATATAATCATCAGCCCCTGTGTCCAGTCCTATTACCTTGTCAAACTCATTGCCTTTTGCTGTAACTAGAATAACTGGTATCTCTCTAGTTGCTGGTGTGGATTTAAGCCTTTTTAAAATATCAAGTCCGTCCTGTCCTGGTAGCATAATATCAAGAAGTATCATAATAGGTGTAGTGGTTTCTAGCCTAGAGAATAGCTCCTCACCATCGCCAATGCCCACAGCCTCAAATCCTGTAGATTTTAAGGTATATACTATAAGTTCTCTTATGCTACTATCGTCTTCAACACAAAAAATCACTGTATTACGCCTCCTCGTGCTTACCTGTAACCGAGAAGATTACCCACTCGGCAAGATTGGTAGCATGGTCACCAATTCTCTCAAAATACTTAGCTATCATCAGTAGGTAAACTGCTGATTCTGCCTTGTGTTCATTTTCTTGAATTAACTTAATTAGTGTATCCTTCATATCGTTAAAGTAGTTATCTACTACATCGTCCTCAGCCATTACTTTGTGGGCTGTGTCCATATCCCCATTTACATAGGCGTTAATGCTTTCTGATAGCATCTTTCTAGTGGCATTTGCCATATCACCAATATGGGTTCTTCTAGCACAATCAGAGAAATCCACCTCTAAAACTATACGGGCTATGTCCCTAGCCTGATCACCTATTCTCTCTAGGTCGGTAATCATCTTAAGGGCAGAGGAAATCTGTCGTAAATCCTTTGCTACTGGTTGTTGCTGCATTAGTAGCTTAAGGCATAAGGATTCTATCTGGCGCTCTTTATCATTTATAGAATTATCTGCTGATACTGCAGCAGTTGCTGCCTCCATATCATTGTCTATAAGGGCTTTGGTAGCGTTGGCAATAGATGTTTCTACCATTGCTCCCATCTCTAACATCTCATTATGTAATAGTTTCAGCTGTGCATCAAAATTCAGTCTCATATAGCTAATCCTTCTTTCTATATTAAAATATTACCATATAGTCAATCACTATAGCGAAAAGTGAAAAGTTACGGTATTTTGCTAAGTCAAAATATATTTATAAATGTGGCAAAGCCACTCCTACACTATTCACCATTACCCAGCCAATGTAATTGGGTGTATTCACTTATAAATAATGAAAAATGAAAAATGAAAAGTGAAAAGTTATGGTATTTTGCTAAGTCAAAATATATTTATAAATGTGGCAAAGCCACTCCTACACCAGCCAATACAATTGGGTGTATTAACTCTTAACTCTTAACTATTCACTAGCTAATGTAATTGGGTGTATTACCCAAATCTACCTGTGATATAATCTTCGGTTTTTTGGTTTTGAGGATTGGAGAACAGTATCTCTGTTGGAGCTGTTTCGATAACCTCTCCCATTAAGAAAAAGGAGGTTTTGTCAGAGATACGCACTGCCTGTTGCATATTATGGGTAACTATAACTATAGTATAATCCTTTTTAAGCTCCAGTGCAAGTTCTTCTATTTTAGAGGTGGATATTGGATCTAGTGCAGAGGTTGGCTCATCCATTAGTAGCACTTCTGGCTCTACTGCTAAGGCTCTAGCAATACATAAACGCTGCTGCTGTCCACCGGACATACCAAGTGCAGATTTCTTTAGCCTATCCTTGGTTTCTTCCCAAATTGCTGCACCTCTTAGGCTTTTTTCCACTATATCGTCTAGCTGTGCTTTATTCTTAATGCCGTGGGTTCTAGGGCCATAGGCAATATTATCGTAGATACTCATTGGGAAAGGATTAGGTTTCTGAAATACCATACCTACTCTTTTTCTCAGTAGGTTAGTATCCATACTACCATAAATATCTTCACCATCTAGTAGAAAGTTTCCTGTAACACGACAACCTTCCACTAAGTCATTCATTCTGTTGAGGCATTTTAGCAGGGTACTTTTACCACAGCCTGAAGGGCCGATAAATGCTGATATTTCCTTCTCAGCTAGATTAAGCTGGATATTCTTTAAAGCGTGAAAATCACCATAATGTAAATTTACATCTGACAGATCAAATTTATACATTCTTATACTCCATTCTGTCCCTAGTTGGACACTTTCCATTAGTTATTATATAGTTTACCTAGTTACTATCCTTTAAGTAGTTTTTTAGCAATTACTCCTGATAACCAGTTAATAAATAGCACTACAAAAAGCAGTATTACTGCTGTGGCATAAGCCTGATCATAATGTAGACCTTCACTGGATAGCATATACATATGTATGGACAGAGTTCTACCTGATTTACTCAGTTCATCTGCTGCACGAGAAGCTGTACCAGAGGTGTATAGCAGTGCTGCTGTTTCGCCGATTACACGACCGATTGCCAGTATTACACCTGCTAGTATACCTGGGATTGCTGCTGGAACAACTATGGTAAATATGGTTCTAAGTTTACCAGCACCCAGCCCAAAACTAGCTTCTCTAAAACTGTCCGGTACGGATTTTAAGGCTTCTTCGGTGGAGCGTATAATCAGTGGCAGTATCATAATGGATACAGTGGCAACCCCTGATATTATGGATATACCAAAATCTAAAAACACCACAAAGAATATCATCCCAAAAAGCCCGTATACAATGGAGGGTATCCCTGATAGGGTTTCTGCAGTAATTCGGATAAGCTCTACAATTCTATTGCCTTTTTTTGCGTATTCTACTAGATAAACTGCTGTTAGAACACCTAGCACTGAGGAGATAAATACCGAACACAGTGTTAATGTTAATGTATTTATTACTGCTGGCACTAAGGATACATTATCAGAGTTATACTTAGCATCAAATAAAGAGGGCATACCAGTGGCAAATTTTTGTATTTCCGTTATAAGGTGAGGTACACCCTGACCTAGAATAAATGCCAGTAGATATAGTAGTGATCCTATAGTAATCACTGCCGAAACCATTACCATAATAAATATTACTAGGGACATAGGCTGTGCTTTAAATTCCTTTAAACGCTGTGAGAAGGAGCGACTATTTATACCCTTTTGGACGGGGTTTTGATTTTTTTTAGTTATCATACCTGTTTGTCCATCCTTCTTTTAATTAGTGAGAAACTTAGATTAATTATTAATATAAAGGTAAATAGCACCACACCTGTTGCAATAAGTGCTTCTTCATGAAGGTCTGCTGCGTATTTCATCTCCATAACTACATTAGCTGTCATGGTTCTAATACCTTCTAGTGGGTTATTAGTAACACGAGGCTGATTACCAGCAACCATTATTACAGCCATTGTTTCACCTATGGATCTACCGATACCTAGTACAACTGCGGCTAGAACACCGGATTTTGCTGCTGGTAGCACCACCGAGAACACCGAGCGTTCATGGGAAGCACCTAGTGCTAGGCTACCCTCATAATAGGAGGTTGGAACAGCTCTTAGAGCTGATTCGCTAATACCGATAATGGTAGGTAGTATCATTATCGCCAGTAGTATTGAGGCTGTTAGTATACTATTACCATCGCCACCGATATTGTCACGAACAAAGGGGATAAGTGCCATCATCCCAAAGAAACCATATACAATGGAAGGAATCCCAGCCAGTAGATTAATCCCTGGTTTTATGTATTTGTAGATGGATTTAGGACAGAAGAAAGCCATAAATACAGCTGTCATAATGCCTATTGGCACACCTAGAACAATAGAGCCACCAGTGATGTATACACTACCTACTATCATAGGGAATATACCGTAAACACCGTTAGATGGTCGCCATTCTGTGCCTAGTAAAAACTCACTAAAGCCAATCTCTGCCATTGCAGGCACCCCTGTAAAAAACAGGAAGATACAGATAACTAACACTGCAACTATGGAGCATAGTGCTGTTAGCAGAAAAAGAATTTCAAAAAACTTTTCTTTAAGTTTCATAGATAAAACCACTTATCCCCTTCTATTTAATATGGCTTACTGCCAATTAACTTACATTTTACATACTTTTTTTAATTTTAGGTGCAGAGAGTATCCACACCTTAATTTTGTTATTTGTAATACATTTTTCTCATAATTTAAGGGTGTAGAGAGATACTCTACACCCTCGCTTATATAGTTGATTATTACTTAACTTCTGTCCAGTCTGTGATTTTACCTGTGTAAATATCAGCTACCTGAGCCATTGTTAGGTCTGTTACATCGCTACCGTTGTTTACTACTACTGCGATACCGTCCTGTGCAATAGCCATGCTGTAAGCTAGAGCTTCTTTTTCAGAATCTTTTAGCTCACGGCTAGCCATACCAATATCATAGATACCATCTACTGCACCCTGCATACCAGCAGAGGAACCACTACCTTCGATTGTGATGTAAGCATTTGGGTTAACTAGTGCATATTCTTCAACTAATTTTTCCATTAGAGGTGTTACAGATGTAGAACCACCAACAATTAGGTCGCCTTCTGGCATTGTGCTTGTGTAAGCTACGCCTTCTAGTGGGATAAAGCCTTCTGCTTCAACGATTGCCTGAGCTTCTGGTGATAGAATATAACCGATTAGGTCAGCTGCTACCCCTGTTGGCTCTTCTAGTGTTGCAATGTTAAATGGTCTTGCAATTTTATATGTACCAGATAGGATGTTTTCAGATGTTGGAGCAGCACCGTCGATGTTTACAGCTGTTACTGTTTCATCTAGGGAACCTACAGAGATGTATCCAATAGAACCAGGTGCTTCAGCTACTGCTGTTTTAACCTTACCTGTACCATCGTGCACGATAGCTTCTACTGTTGTGTTATCCATATCGTCTACTAGGATACCTGTTAGCTCAACGAAAGCTCCTCTTGTGCCTGAACCATCTTCTCTTGTTACTACTGTTATAGATGTACCAGCAGTTGGTGCTACTGTAGATGTTTCTGTGCTAGACTGTTCTGTAGATGCTGTGCTGGATTCTGCTGGTGAGGAACAACCTACCACTGTTAGCATCATAGCAGATGCAAGAATTGCTGTTAATAATTTTTTCATAATATTTTTTCTCCTTTAAACTGTTTCTTTAGTTTAATTTTCATTTGTTGTTTTGTTGACTACAATGGGGATTTTACCCCTCCAAAGTAAAATGTAAAGATATATTTATGTTAAATCTATGTTAAATAAATAAAATATTAAAATCCGAGGTTTATTTTACTAAAATATATAGGCAATTATGATTTTTTGTGGTAAGATAGACTAAAGTAAGTATTTTTCACTGTATAAAGCCTATAAAATTACATCATTACTACTGTGTAATATTACTATTCCTACTTTACTTCTTATATTGAGGAGGGTATACTAATTAAATACAAGAAATTATATATAATCCCTTTATTAGTAGTATTTTTTCTGATTTTCTGTTATTATCAAAATAACCATATAACCTTATCCCCCTATACTATATATAGTAATGTAGCTAGGGATATTAAGATAGTTCATCTTTCAGACCTACATAGTAAGGATTTTGGCAATAATAATAGTAAGCTTATATCTACAGTAGAAAACTTGCAGCCAGATATAATATTCTTTACTGGGGATTTAGTGGATGGTAGCACCACAGATTACACCACAGCTGTGGATTTTATAGAGAATTTATCTACCATTGCCCCAACATATGTGATATATGGTAATCATGAATACTACATAGATAATCTTGATTTATTAACAAAGCTACTACAAACCACCCCTGTTACCCTGCTGAGAAATCAATCTAGTATAATAGATATAGCAGATACTCCTATTAATATAGTAGGCACTGATGAGCATATTTTACAAGATAAAGATTTTCACTACATAGAGGATAATCACATAAATATACTGCTATCCCACTACCCAGAAAATTATGATAACCATATTAACTATTCCCAGTATGATTTTGATTTAATACTGTCAGGACATACCCATGGTGGCCAGTGGCGATTGCCATTTATAGGTGGACTATTCGCCCCAGGACAGGGTATTAATCCCACCTATGACAAAGGCATATATAATGATAGATTTATTGTAAACGCAGGACTTGGAAACAGTGTTTTCCCTTTGCGACTTTTTAACTATCCTGAAATTGGAGTTATAACAATTAAACCTAATACAAACTAACTTGAAAGGTCTGATTACATGGAACAAATTATTAATATTGAGCGTATGGAACATGCCCTATCACTTTTTGGTAGCTTTGATGAGAATATTAAATACCTAGAGGAACATTATGGAGTTACCATAGTTTTTAGAGGTACAGATGTAAAGATTTCTGGAGATGTGGAGAAGGTATACTCTGCTGCTAAAGCAGTAGAAAGTCTTATTACCACTATTAATAATGGTGAGAATATTACCGAACAAACCCTCCGTTATGTAGTTAGCCTAGTAGATGAGGGCAATGGGGACAAAGTAGAGAGCATTGCCAGTGATGTAATCTGTATCACTTCTAAAGGCAGACCACTTAAAGCTAAAACCCTCGGCCAGAAGAAGTATATAGAACATATTAAAAACAACACAATAACTATGGGTATCGGCCCTGCTGGTACAGGTAAAACCTATCTTGCTGTGGCTATGGCAGTTAAGGCATTTAGAGCCCATGAGATAAATAGAATTATCCTAACTCGTCCAGCTGTAGAGGCTGGGGAGAAGCTAGGTTTTCTACCTGGGGATATGCAGAATAAGGTAGACCCTTATCTGCGCCCATTATACGACGCCCTTTTTGATATGCTAGGGTCGGAGAATTATCAGAAATACCTAGAGCGTGGCAATATTGAGGTGGCACCACTGGCTTATATGAGAGGTAGAACACTGGACGACTCCTTTATTATATTGGACGAGGCACAAAACACCACCCCTGAGCAGATGAAGATGTTTCTAACTAGATTAGGGTTTAACTCTAAAATAGTAATCACAGGTGATGTTACCCAGATAGATCTACCTGATAATAAGAAATCAGGACTTAGCGAAGCAGCTAAGATACTAAAAAATGTTAAGGACATCGCTATAATGTATCTAACAGATAAAGATGTAGTCCGTCATCGTTTGGTACAGGATATAGTTAAGGCATATGAAAGACATACACAGGAACTAAGCAAACGAGAGTTTTCTCGTAAGAAACATGACAGATAGCTTATTTAATCACAAGGTATAATCTCAAGATGATTTTGGGATTTTATATTTACATGGCTTTTAATAAGGGTTAGAGTATAGCCGCCCACCCCTAATCCGAACTAGTTTTATGATGGCATATAGGCTTACTATCTGTGTCAAAGCCTATTGTAAGGCGAAAGCATTACTGCAATGCATTGTTGCAAGGCTTTTCCTTAATACTAATCCTATCTGCTAATCATAAAATCTGCGACCTAAACACCAAGCATATTCGCTTGTAGCTAGGCAGACGACGACGGCATACTCTCGTCTGCCTAGGAGGATAACAAAGCTAGAAGTGAATATGCTCAGTGTTTAGGCTGGTTCGGATTAAGGTGTGGGTGGCTAACCAATTAAAATAGTAAAACAGCAGTTACTCAGTGAAAGGACAGGTCTTATAAAAATGGCAAAGTTAAAGGTTCTAATCTCCAATAGACAAAATAAAGTTAAGCTACCTACAGGTATGCGTTTATTACTAAGAAGGTGCTGTCATGCAGTCCTTGCTTTAGAAGGTATAGAAGAAGATGCAGAGGTAAGCATAACATTTATAGACAACCCCCAGATACAGGAGTTAAATCAGCAGTATCGCAACAAGGACAAGGCTACTGATGTGCTGTCCTTCCCTTTAGGGGAGAATGGTGTCTATGATATAAGTGAGGAAACAGGTGCAATCCAGCTAGGAGATGTGGTAATCTCAGCAGAGAAAGCACTAGAGCAGTCGGAGATATACGGACATAGTTTCCAGCGTGAAATGTCATTTTTAACGGTACATTCTATGTTACACCTACTAGGCTACGACCACGAAACCAGCTCCCTAGATGCAATGCGCATGAGGGAAAAGGAAGAAAGTGTCCTGCTTAAACTGGGCATGACTAGACAGGTGGCATACGAGCAGTTTGATAACTAACCTAGCCTCTTTATTAAGAGATAGTGAAAGGACATAAGTTTGAAAATAAAATTTTCAAACCGCAAGTTTTGAGGCTTTTCACTGGGAGTGAAATTTTGCTAATGCCAGTTTACTGGCAATGCAAAATCGCCTAAAACA
>CAYJEQ010000043.1:0-23084 GCA_964369235.1 uncultured Oscillospiraceae bacterium
GGATTTTATTAGAGTAACTATAGGTACTGATGAGGAGATGGAAATATTCATTAAAAAGGTAGCTGAGATACTAGAGCAGGAAGGTGTGTCTTAATGAGAAGCTGTGAGATAAATAGAAAAACAAATGAAACAGATATAAGTCTTAAACTGAACCTTTCAGGCAGTGGCAATAGCAGTATAGATACAGGCTGTGGTTTTCTAGATCATATGCTAACGCTTTTTGCCCGTCATGGTAGATTTGACATCGACCTTATTTGCAAAGGGGATACATATATAGATGATCACCACACTGTAGAGGATATAGCAATAGTTTTAGGGGAAGGCTTTAGAAAGTGTTTAGGTGACTGTAGAGGCATAGAGCGCTATGGCAGTATTACCCTACCTATGGACGAAGCGCTTATTATGAGTGCTGTGGATATTTCAGGTAGAAGCCATCTTTCCTATAATCTTATGGTGCCTAGCCAGAAAATTGGCACCTTTGACAGTGAGCTAGTAGAGGAGTTTTTCTTAGGTTTTGTAAGAAATGCAGCTATTACACTACATATAAATCAGCTAGCTGGCAAGAACTCTCACCATATAGTAGAAGGTGCTTTTAAAGCAGTGGCAAGATCCCTTAAAACAGCTGTGGCTATTGATAAAGCCTACAGTGAGGAAATACCATCTACAAAAGGAGTAATATAATGATTGCAATTATAGATTATGGAGTGGGAAATCTTTTTTCTCTACAAAGCTCCTTGGAATTTATCGGTGCCGATGCTGTAATAACCAGCGATCCACAGGTAATAAGGGATAGTGATAAGATTATCCTACCAGGGGTAGGGGCTTTTAGTGATGCTATAAAGAAATTAGTAGATAAAGGCTTAGATAAGATTATTAAAGAAGAAGTGGCAAAGGGTAAACCACTACTAGGTATATGTCTAGGTATGCAGATGCTTTTTGAAACAAGCTATGAATATGGACAGCATAAAGGGCTAGGTTTAATTAAGGGGGATATTACCTATATAGGGGATAATATACCTAAGGATTTAAAAATCCCTCACATAGGCTGGAATAAACTAATACTACCTACAGATAAAGAAAAAAGTAAACTTTATAAATACCTAAATCCAGAGGATTGTGTGTATTTTGTACATTCATATTCGGCAGTACAGTGTAGTGAATCAGTAACTGCTATGGCTGAGTATGGTGGCATGTTAACTGCCTCAGTAGAAAGTGGAAATGTGTATGGAGTCCAGTACCACCCAGAAAAAAGTGGTCAGGTGGGACTTGGGATTTTAAGAGGATTTAACCAGTTATAGTTAGAAAGGATGGTAAAAAGATTATGAATCTTTTTCCTGCAATAGATTTAATAGAAGGCTCAGCAGTAAGACTAATCAAAGGGGATTACAATCAGAAAACAGTATATAGTGATAATCCTTTACAGGTTGCACAGGGATTTAAAGCACAGGGAGCTAAGTACCTTCATGTGGTGGACTTAGAAGGGGCGAAAAATGGTGGTATCCCAAATATTGCCACTATAAAAAGTATAGTGGAAAACTCAGGTCTACTGGTAGAAGTAGGTGGAGGAATACGCAGTGAAGAGGTAATTAAAGCCTATATAGGCGTAGGAGTTTTTAGGGTAATACTAGGAACAGCAGCAGTAGAAAAACCAGAATTTTTAAAAGAAATGGTGGAGAAATACCCTGATAAGATTGCAGTAGGGGTAGATATTAAAGATGGCAAGGTAGCAATAAAAGGTTGGACAGAGCTTTCTGAAGAAAGTTGTTTTGACTTTTGTGATAAACTAGTAAAAATCGGAGTTAAGACTATAATTTGTACAGACATATCTAAAGATGGGCTACTATCTGGTACCAATTTAGAATTATACAAAGAATTAAGTGAAAAATTCTCGGTACAGATAATAGCTTCAGGTGGGGTGACAACCTTAGAAGATGTAGCAAAACTTAAAGAGATGGATTTATATGGTGCCATACTGGGTAAGGCTTTGTACACAGGGAATATAGACCTAAAAGAAGCTATAGAACTAGTTAATAGGGGGTAGCAGATGATTACAAAGAGAATTATTCCCTGTTTAGATGTGCGAGATGGCAGGGTGGTAAAAGGTGTAAACTTTACAGGGATAACCGATGTATCTTCTCCAGTAGAGCTAGGTAAATACTACAGCGATAACGGAGCAGATGAGCTGGTGTTTTATGATATAACAGCCTCAGCAGAAGGCAGAGGGCTATTTACCGAAATACTTAAAGAGGTGGCTAGAGGGGTATTTATCCCCCTTACAGTAGGTGGAGGGATAAACACCCTAGAGGATTTTGACCGAGTGCTTAAATGTGGTGCCGATAAGGTAAGTGTAAATTCAGGTGCTATCAGAAATCCCCAGCTAATAAAAGAAGCAGCACAGCGCTATGGTAACCAGTGTGTGGTGCTGTCTGTAGATGTTAAGCGTGTATCAGGTAAATTCTATGTATTTGCTAAGGGTGGCAGAGAAAACACAGGAATGGAAGCACTGGACTGGATAGTAAAATGTGTAGACCTTGGTGCTGGTGAGGTTGTAGTAAACAGCATTGACACTGATGGGGTAAAGGAAGGCTTTGACATAGAGCTACTAGAACAGGTGTGTAATCTTGTAAATGTTCCTGTAATTGCCTCAGGTGGAGCCGGCTGTAAGGAAGACTTTGCAAAATTATTTAATAAACTGCCTAAGGTAGACGCAGGGCTTGCAGCTTCCATATTCCATTATGGTGAGTTAGAGATATCCGATTTAAAAGAATATCTACAAAGTGAGAATATTCTAGTTAGAAGATAAAATATAGTTTACATAAAATAATATAATATCCCAGAAAGGATAGTGAATATGTTTCAGATAGATAGCTTAAAATTTGATGATAAAGGGCTAATACCTGCTGTAGTGGTAGATGATACTACAGAACAGGTACTAACCCTTGCTTATATGAATAAGGAAAGTCTTGCTATTACCATAGAGGAGGGTAGAACTTGCTTTTACTCTAGGTCAAGACAGGAGTTGTGGAGAAAGGGCGAAACCTCAGGAAACACCCAGAAAGTAGTGTCCATTACTACCGATTGTGATAGTGACGCACTGGTGGTAAGGGTAGAGAAAAAAGGTCCAGCTTGTCACCTAGGACAGGAGTCCTGTTTTCACAATGTGATTGTAGGTAATGAAACCAGTAAAGATTTTTCCACAGAGGGATTAATGGAGCTGTTAGTAAGCCGTAAAGAGGAAAAGAAGGAAGGCTCCTACACCACCTATCTATTTGAGAAAGGTATTGATAAAATCCTTAAGAAGATAGGGGAAGAGTCTACCGAGGTAATAATAGCCGCAAAAAATAATGACAAAAAAGAAACTGTTTACGAAGTGGCAGATTTGGTGTATCATGTAATGGTAATGATGGTAGAAATGGGAATATCTGTAGATGATATTAAATCCGAGCTTCTTAACCGTCATATAATCGACCATAAAGTAAAACAGGAGAAAATGTCATAATGATTAAAGCAAACTACCACTGCCACACAACCTATTGTGATGGTAAGAACACAGCAGAAGAAATGGTGCTATCAGCTATAGAGAAAGGTTTTACTATACTAGGATTTTCTGGTCATGGCTATATGGACTTTGACAGTAGTTACTGTATGAGTAAAGATGGAGTAAACCAGTACAGAGCCGAGATTAGTAGACTAGCAGAAAAATATAAAGATAAGATTACCATATATCTAGGTATTGAGCATGATATGTATTCAGGTGAAAGTGTAGAGGGCTTTCAGTATGTTTTAGCCTCAGCACATTATATTTTACTAGAAGGAAACTACCTATGTGTGGACTATTCCCTAGAGGTGTCTAAGGATCATATTAATAGATATTTTGCTGGGGATCCTTATAGCTATGCTGAGGAGTATTTTAAAACTGTGTCACAGGTGGTAGAAAAAGGCCATGGAGATATAATAGGCCATTTTGACCTAGTGGCAAAGTTTAATGAAAATAATGAACTTTTTGACGAAAACCACCCTAGGTATAAAAAAGCAGTAAAGCAGGCAGTGGAAATCCTCCTTAAAACAGGTAAACCCTTTGAGATTAACACTGGTGCAATATACCGAGGTCTAAGAACAGTGCCATATCCATCTAGATATGCCTTAGAGCTTATCTGTAAGGGTGGAGGGGATATAGTGGTGTGCAGTGATAGTCACGATACAGCCTCGCTGGGGTGTTACTATGAACAGTCTCTAGATTTAATGAGGGAGGTGGGATTTACCCACCATGTACTATGGACTTCAGAAGGCATTAAAAAGATTAAGTTATAATGCTGCAAAATAAAATTAGAAAATAGAAAGAACCATTACAATTTTTTGTAATGGTTCTTTTAAATTTATGGCTCTATATTAATTGTTGGGGTAAAATTCTGTTGGGGTACTGTCCCATGCCGATGACGAGAGACAGTACCCCAACCTTTGCTATAGAAGCAAATTTATATAATAATTATAAAGGATGATGGTATTTTACTTCCTTAGTAAGAAACTGAATAAGCTGTTTTACTCGGTCGGTTTTTATCCTATCCTTTTTGGTAAATACCGATACAGGCACAGAAATTTTAGGCTCTAATGAGATTGTTACACAGTTTTCGTCATAGGCTGCCCCTTCTTTTAACATAAAGGAACTGGCGATATTGTGGGATACAAGATTTTTTACTGTGTTAAGATGTTTTGTAATCATAATAATATTAGGGCTGATTTTATTTACCTTAAAGGAATCTGTGATTATTTTTGTCACAAGATAATTCTTACTAAGTAGTACAAATTTTTCTTCTGAAATTTCCTCTAAGGTTACACTAGACCTAGTAGCAAGATGATGATTGTTACCACATACAAAACATAGCTCACTGCTAAAAAGTCGTCGTGTGTCAAATATATTACTATTTATCTCACCTTCTGCCATAATGGCTAGGTCAATTTCTTCTTTTTCTACTAGCTCTCTAAGGTCGTAACTGCCTAGCTCAATAATCTCAAAGATTGTATCAGGGTATTTAGCACTAAACTCACCTAGGATAATAGGCATTAGATATACCCCAGCCTGTACTGGTAGCCCTAGTTTTATTTTTTTGTTCGAGCCTGTCATCTGACCAATTTCAGATTTAAGTACCTCTATTTCATTTACAATTACAATAGCCTTAGCAAGTAGATATTCACCTTCTGGGGTAATATGTAGTTTTTTGTTTACACGCCTAAAAAGATTAGCGCCTAGATCCTGTTCTAATTCCTTAATAGCTGTGGTTATAGAGGGCTGAGATACAAATAATTTAGAGGCTGCTTCGGTAATAGTACCAGAATTACATACCTCAATAAAATATTTAAGCTGTTGTATCTTCATATAATCTACACCCTTTCTCCCAGATGGGTTATTTTAGTTAAGTATACCACGAAATATATACAAAATCAAATCCTAAGGCTATTTTACAGCAATAGGATTAAACCCTCTACCTAAGACTTCGTAAGCTTCACTAGCAACTACAAAAGCATTAGGATCAACACTGTAAACTATCTTTTTAAGTTTGGCAGATTGGCTTTGTCTAACAGCACAGAAAACCATGTATTTATCGGTCATTTCGTAGGAACCAACGGATTTAATAAGGGTGGTACCTCTGCCCATTTGGTTGTAGATTTCTTTACAGACTTCTACAGAGTTATCAGTTATAATAAATGTCATAACCCCACTGTCCACACCTAGAAGGATGGTATCAATCATTTTTGAGGACATAAATATGGTTATAGCCCCAAGCATAACTACCTCAATATTGCCAAAAACAAACATGGACATAATTAACACCGTACCATCAAATATAAGCAGAGTTTTACCCATGGACAGGTGGGGGGCAGCCTTTTGTAACAGTCTACCTGCAATATCACTGCCACCTGAGGAGGAGCCTCTTAGTAGTATTATACCGTAGCCAATACCAACAAATACCCCACCGAATAAAGCAGCCATCATGGTATTAGCAGTATAAGGAATAACCCAGCTAAAGGCATAGTCCAGTATGGTAGTTTGTATAAATACCGTTCTTAGGGTAGATATAGTAAATCCCTTACCAAGGAAAAAGTAAGCAGCAATAAGCAGTGGTATATTGATTAGCAGCATACCTGTACCGATAGGAAGATCTAAAAAATAATTTAAAAAAGTTGACAGCCCCACCACAGCACCTGGTACAATATTGTTGGCACTGGTAAACATATTAATACCTATACCGATAAATAAGCCTGACATTATATCAGCAAATACATCTCCTATAAGTTTTTTAGAAGATATTTTACTTGTAATTGTTTTCATTATACACCTCATGATTAGGGATTAATAAGATTATAAAATCCAGTAAAACTCACATACAGGGTATTCTGTATTTTGCTAACAGAATACCCTGAGTTATGTGATTTTTACTGGTTAATAAGTAGTGGTTTAATACCACCGGCATTTAGTATATTCATAGCATAATCACTAATTGGCTCACAGCTGATTTCTTCACCTGTAGTAAGGTTTTTAATAGTCCAGTTAGCTGTGTTTAGCTGTAGATTATCTCCAGTTTTAGCCATGGTGCTAATACCTGGAGCTATAATTAAAGCTAGTCCCATATTAATTCCATTACGGTAGAAAATTCTTGCAAAGCTCTCAGCAACAACTGCGCCTGCTCCAACATTCTTTAGGGAGATAGCAGCGTGTTCTCTACTAGAGCCACAACCGAAGTTTGTACCAGCAATAATAATATCGCCTTGACTAAACTTATTTTTAAAATCTGGGTCAGCACCTTCTAAACAGTGGGAGGCAATAGCCTTAGGATCGGTTAACTCAAGATATACCCCTGGGCAGATCTGATCGGTATCTATATTGTTGCCAAATACATGACAGTTTCCTGTAATAATCTCTTTCATAGTATCACGTAGCCTTTCTTATATTACTTAGTATAGTCTTTAGGATCAGCGATACAACCAGCGATTGCACTAGCTGCAACTACTGCTGGAGATGCTAGGAAAATCCTACCGTTTTTATGGCCCATTCTACCTGGGAAGTTTCTATTTGTAGAGGATACACATACCTCTCCATCTGCAATCATACCTTCGTGAGTACCTAGACAGGAAGCACAACCAGGGGTTACCATAGTTGCTCCAGCTTCTAGTAGCTGTGGTATCCAGCCCTTAGCAATACCTTCCATAAGAACCTTCTGAGATGCAGGTACTACTAACATTCTTGTGTTAGGGTGGATTTTCTTGCCAGCGATAATTTCTGCAGCAATTCTAATATCCTCTAGCTTACCACCAGTACAGCTACCTAGATACGCCTGATTTACTGGTGTTCCTAAAGCACTTTCTAGTGTGTCAACATTATCCACAGAGAAAGGAATAGCAAGATTTATCTTAATATCCTGAGCATTATAGTGGTGTTCACTTTCGTATACAAAGTCACTATCGGTTTCATAAACAGTATAGTCAGTGGCTCCAGATTCTTTTAGTGCATCAAAAGTAGTCTGGTCAGGCTTAATATAAGCTGTTTTAGCTCCTAGCTCAGTGGACATATTACACAGTGTCATTCTTTCAGACATACACATATTTTCTACAGTAGTGCCAGCAAATTCAATGGCTTTATACACAGCAAAATCAGCCTTTAAATCACCTAAAATTCTCAGTATAATATCTTTTGCGTATACATCTTTTGGAAGGATACCGTCTATAGTGATTTTAATAACAGAAGGAACTCTAAACCACAGTTTACCTGTTTTTAGGATTGCTGCCATATCTGTAGCACCAACACCTGTACTAAATGCGCCATATGCGCCGTGGGTAGTAGTGTGTGAGTCAGTTACAACAATAAGTCTACCAGGTGCAGAGTAACCTTTATCGGCTAGTATCTGATGACATACCCCTGTGTTAATATCCATTAAACCTTTAATACCTTGCTCAGCAGCAAATTCCCTAAATTCCTTGTGGATTTGAGCTTGTCTTACTGTAGAAGGAGGGGAATAGTGGTCAAGGAATATTACAGTGCCATCAGGATTTGCAACCTTTGTACCACCTATTTCTCTAAAGGAAAATACTGTCTGTAGGTATATGTCGTTAATTCCAGCTACATCAATCTTACAGTCAACAATCTGTCCCTGCTTTACCTGATCAAGGCCAGCATGTGCAGCTAATATTTTTTCTAATGCATGCATAATAATATTCCTCTTTCTATTTAAGTATATCTAGTAGTCCCGTTAGGTTATTCATATTAAAGGTAGGCTGATATTTAGGGTTTAAGACACTTTCGCCATGGCGATTAGACCATGCACAGTCCATACCAGCAGATACAGTACCTGTTACATCAAACATTGAACCAGCCACATGTAAAACCTCACTGGAGTCCATATTTAGAGTTTCCAAAACTTTTTTATAAACATCTGGATGAGGTTTGTAGTAAAAGGCATCTCCAGAGGAGAAGATATAATCAAACTTTACACCACAGTTTTCCTGTAATGGTAGCATCATCTCCTGATCACCATTGGAAAGCATACCGATTTTGTACCCTCTTTCTTTAAGCGTTTTTAGCACCTGAGTAGCTTCTGGCCAAGGTTTAAAGCTAAGCCAAACATTCATAAGCTTATCATAGGTTTCCTGAGAGATTTTTCTATCAAATTTATTACAGGTATAGTCTAAGACTAACTTAGTAATATCCCAGTAGGAGATATAGCCTGTTTGTAGGCTATTATTTAACAGTAGGTAGTTCCACTGTTGACTACGCCAAGTAGTAAAGAAAGTTTTGGCAAAATCCATGTCGCAGTTTAAAATTTCTGCAACCTGAGGTATTGCAGTGCCGTTAATATCCATTGTGGCTGAATACATATCAAATGTGATTACCTTATACATGTAAATATTCGTTCCTTTCTTGGTGTTTAGTGTTTTAGGGTATTATAATAACCTTAAACCACAAAACCCTTACATGAATCAATTCATGAGTTATTTAATATAAAAAATATATCACAATAAGATTAAATAGTAAAATTGAAAATTAAAATACAATCATAGGAATTGACTATAGAGAAAAACTATAATTTACATTTATGGGTATTATCTTTTATCCTTAATAAATGGTTTTATAGCCTTATAGATTTCTCCAGCAGTTTCTGAGCCATATTCCTTTACAATGGCATTATTGATGCCTTGCTTAGTTTTGTACTTTTTAATAATAGCAATGATTTTTGCTGACTTACCCTTAAACTTTGTTATACTTTTCTGAAAATCCTTGTTATTTTCTAAGGATATTTCATTATCGGTAGCCTTTGGTAGTGCTGATTCTATTATTTTTTCTACAGAGTTTTCCACAGGAGTCTCGGTAAGGGGTTCAGCAGGTTTTTCTATTGTAGTTTCCACTGGCAGAGAAACTGGGATAACAGGGATTTGTTCTTGATTAGCTTTATTTGTATTTTCTAAAGCTAGGTTTTGGTGTCGCCTTACCTTATATCCTCTATGTCGCCAAAATCCTCCAGCAGCATCAAAACCATTATCCTTAGTAAGTATACAGTATTCCGCATCACCATCTTTGGCAATAAGATATCCTAGATAGGTAACAAGCTGAAAATCAAGGGCGTTTTTCCCTTGGGATTTTACGCCTATGTACTCTTTAGTTATATCAAGTTTTTCCAGTAGTATGTGGTTACTAATAGATATTCTACTAACATTCTCACGATAGAAGATGATTATCTTATCCTGTGAGGTAAGGGCGCTAATATGGGAAAAAGCACCATCGCCTAAATTCTCATAATCAATTAAAAATACCATATAAGTCGCAATCCTTTCTAAAATTACTGGTTTATTTTCTATAAGGAGATAATAGTAGATAAGCTACCTTATGGAAAATATCTCTCTTGTTACATAGTCCATTATCCCTGTAGGGAGAATCTTATTAATAGCAATAGCAAGTTTACAATCATTGCCTACTGCATAGCGTATTTTGGGGCGACTACTATCTACCGCATTTAAAACTGCATTCGCTACCATATAAGGGCCAGGGGCTTTAGTGTATTTATCCTTAAACACCTTAACGAAGTTATCTACATTTTTTTGATATTCCTCTGGGTGGTTTACAGTTGCAATCTGTTTTAAAGATACATCTAAAAATTCTGTTGCCATAGCACCAGGCTCTATAATAGACACAGATATACCAAAGCTTTTGACCTCTCGCCGTAAACTATCACTAAGGGATTCTACAGCTTGCTTAGAAGCCCCATACCAGCCAATCATAGGGAAAGACACTCTACCAACCATGGAAGATAGGTTAATAATTCTACCTGAACGCTGTTTTCTCATATAGGGTAGAACAGCTTTCGTAACACTTGCTAGTCCAAAAACATTAACATCGAACTGTTTTTTTGCCTCCTCTATAGAAACTGCCTCTAGCATACCATAACCACCATATCCAGCATTATTTACTAGAACATCTATACGGTGGTGATTTTTAATAATCTGGCTAACCACTGCTGATATTTCACTGGGTATGGTAACATCCATCTTAAATATATAAGCCCCATTTTCCTTTAAATCTGCCATAGGTTCAAGTCGCCTAGCAGTGGCATAAACAGTGTGGCCATGCTTTAGTAGTTTTTTTACAGTTTCCTTACCAAATCCAGAGCTTGCACCTGTAACTAAAATAATCTTTTCCATAATAACAAATCCTTTCTAATTTTAAATTAGTGGTTAATTTGTGAAACAGTTAGTTTATAAAAAATATGAAAATTATTTAATAAATCAAGGGGTATTTAGCTTAATTATACCAAATTTTACAAGAGTAATACAAGATATACCATAGGATTACAGAGGGGTTTAAGGAGGAAAAGGTAGAAAATATTCCCCAGTATATTTAGTGATTAAGCCAAAAGATTAATATAATGTTATTGAATTACTTGTAACTTGGGTGTATAATTAAGTCTTATAATGGATTAAGGAGAGGTTATGGGAAAGAAACGAAAAGTAAATTTAAAAATTACCAAGGATACTATTATATTTTGGGTAGCAACAATATTATCCTTAATATTTGTATTAGGAAGTAATCACTATATTATAAATAACTATAGTGTTTTTAAAAATGATGAGGATACTGTAGTAGTAACAGCAAGGATAACTCAGATATATGAAGAAACTACCGAAGAAAGCTATGCTGGAGGGACAAACTACTATCTGCCCTTTGATGCAGAAGTGATAAAAGGATCTCTAGAAGGCTATACTATATCAGCAACACAGGTAAATGATGTGTTTATGGCACATGATCCCATTGAAATAAATGTAGGGGATAAGGTACTATTATTCCTATCTGAGATTGTAGATGGGGAAGAAGTGTGGATATATGGTGACATAGTTAGATTTGATGGATTAACTGTATTGGCTTTTGTATTTTTCGGACTTTTGCTACTATTAGGAGGCTCTAAAGGGTTTAGAACTATTGTATCTCTATCCCTAACCTGTATGGCAGTATTTATGGTGCTTATCCCAGCAATACTTGCCAGTATGGATATATATGTATGGTCTATTATAATAAGTGTATTTATTATAGTTATGACTATAATTGTAGCCAATGGTATATCTAAAAAAAGCATGGTAGCAGCTATAGGATGTTTTAGTGGAACAGCAGTTTGTGCAGTGCTTACCCAAACTATGGCAGTACTATTACAGCTAACAGGTGCTGTAGATGAGGAATCGTTATTTTTAGTGCTACTTAATCCAGATAACCCTATTGACCTTAACGGAATAGTATTTGCAGCTATTTTAATAGGTGGGGTAGGGGCTATTATGGATGTTGCAATATCTCTATCCTCCTCATTATATGAGCTTAAGGAACATAATGAAGATATTACAGCAGTAGAGATGATGAAGTCAGGTATGAATATAGGTCGAGATATAATGGGTACAATGGCAAATACACTAGTACTAGCATACATAGGAAGCTCTCTGTCGGTGGTGGTGTTACTGGTGGCATATAATAGCTCATTAGATGTAATACTTAATCGTGAGATGATAGTAGTAGAGGTGCTACAAGCCCTAGCAGGCAGTATAGCTATACTTCTTACCATACCACTAACCTCATTTATTAGTGGCGTATTCTATACCAAAAAGAAAATATAATAATTAATATAACAAACTGTAGCTTGTATAAGTTGCAGTTTGTTTTTTGTAGTCAAAACTATCCGTTGTCACCAGTGGTCTTGACTGTATAATCACTAGGTTAGGATTTATAAATATTTACCAAATAGGAGATTGTTTAATTAACGAATGAAGTATAATTTTAGGGGGAATTGGAAGTTTTACACAAAAAATATGGAAATTTTTATATTTGACACTGTAACTCAGTTACATATACTGTGAGAATTACTATGATATAATTTAGACAAATAGCAAATATTGGAGGATGGAATTTTGAATAAGAAAAATATAATTTATATTATGTCTGATGAACATAATGCAAGTGTTATGTCCTTTGTAGGTGATAAATATGTTCGCACACCTAATCTAGATAAACTAGCAGCTATGTCTACAGCATTTACCAATACATATTGTTCAGCGCCTTTGTGCGTCCCTAGTAGAGCATCAATATTAACAGGTAACCTTCCTATAGATTCATTAGTTATGAATAATTTTCAGTCTATCAATCCTAATCAAGCAACAGTTGCCCATGTTGTAAATGCAGCAGGATATGAAACTATATTAGCGGGAAGAATGCATTTTGGTGGAGCAGAACAGCATTATGGCTTTGAAAAAAGGTTAGTAGGGGATATATCACCCTCTTACCATTGTTTAAACGACTATTCCGAGTCTTTGGAGCATTTTTATGAAGGTATGAGACAGACAGCTAGTGATTTGAAAAATTGTGGGGCAGGGGATTCTTCAGTGTTTCATTTTGATAGAGATATAGTTGATAGTGTTGATAACTATCTACATAATCGCAAAGATGACAGACCTTTGTTTATGACAATAGGATTAATGTCACCACATCCACCTTTTGTAGGACAGGAAGATAGATTTAGGTATTTCTACGACTTACTACCAGAGATAGAAACTGATGATAAATTTAAAGAAAATATCCACCCAGCCCTAGAGCGTTCATTAAAGGTTCGTGGAGTTGACAATGTTTCTAAGGAGCATAAGCGTACAATACGAGCAGCTTATTATAGCTTAGTAGAGTATCTAGATGATATAATGGGACAACTTATAGAAACTATAGATAAAACTATAGGATTAGATAATACAGTAATTATTTATAGCTCGGATCATGGGGAGTCAATGGGGATTAATGATTTATATTGGAAAGGTTTTTTCTATGAGGATGCAGTAAAAGTACCACTTATAATATATAACCCAGACAGTAAAAAACAAAATAACATTATATCAGAGCTAACTAGCACACTGGATATAACCCAAACAATAATAGACATTGCTGATGCAGATAACCTACCAGATGCATATGGAATATCACTGAAAAATATTATGGAAGATGATGGGGAGATTCCTAAGGAAAGAAGTGTAATATCCCAGCTAGGTGGTATACAGTCAGGGTTTCAGTGTCCTAGTGCAATGATAAGAAAAGGCGATTACAAACTGATATCCTATCATAATTACAAGCCACAATTATTTAATGTTGTAGAAGATCCTTATGAGGTGGATAATTTAGCTGAAATTGGAGAGTATACTAAGTTAACGGAGGATTTGATAACAGAACTAAACAAAAATTGGGACGGTGAATTTGCAGATAAATTTGCTAAGAAAATGAAACCACATCATGACCTAATGACTAAATGGGCAAAGAACACAAAGTTTCAGTTCCCTAGGATGTGGAAATGTGAAAAAGGAAGCAACTATGTATCCTATTCCCCGTATATGGGTATAGAATGATTGGAGGAAATAATATGAGCGCAACAACAAAAACTAAAAAAAATAGTGGGTTAGCACTACTGATTAAATTAATAGTAGGGCCTATAGCTTATTTTATGGTGAGTGGGGCTACAGTATCTGGACTTACACCTGAGGCAATGCAAGTTCTAGGTGTATATGCATGGCTAGTATTATGGTGGTGCTTGCAGCCCATTCCGTGGGGTGGTACATCTATGTTGCCACTAGTTATACTGCCAATAGTAGGTGTGTATTCTATGAAGGAAGTAATAGCTACAGTTTATGCACAACAGATAATGTACCTACTAATTTTTGTGTTTATCTTAGGGAAAGTAATAGAGCGTTCTGGAATTGGTAAGCGAATTGCAACTACATTGCTTTCTCTAAAGTGGATAAATGGTTCGGTAGCAAGATTTGGTCTAGTGTATATGCTAACTACAGCAGTGGTATGTTCTGTATTTGCAATGGCAGCAGGCTTAATGGTTGCAGTGCCTATAGGTGTGGCAGTTATTGATCATATTGTATCTGAATATGAAAAACAGGGTAAGGCAATTAACAAAGTAAAACTAGGTTCTTATGTAATGCTTTGTGCTGGTTATGGATCAATAGGTGGATGTACAATGTTTTTACACTCTATACCACATACAGCTCTTGTTCTTGGAATAATGGAATCAACAGTTAACCTAACATCCAGCTATGTTCAGTGGATGGGTATTAGTGTAATAATTGCTTTAATATTTATGGCAATATCATATATAGTATTAAATATCCTATATAAAGTAAAAGATATGACAATACCTGGTGGACAGGAGTACTTTGAGCAGGTTAAAAAAGAAATTGGTCCAATGGGTAAGAATGAAAAGATATTTGGTATGGTAATGCTTGGTATTATAGCTTTATGGATATTAACCTCTTTTGTATCTATTAAAAACTTTGATTTCTACTGGGTAGCAGCTTTTGGGTTAGTAATGCTTTATGTGATTCCACTAGACATAGAAACAGATCAAAGACTAGCAACTCCAAAGGATATATGTACAATTAACTGGAATATTATCTTCCTAATAACATCTGCAGTAGGTTACTCTACTTTACTGCAAAAAGTAGGGGTAATTGAGTATATTGCAACACAGCTACAAGGTGTTGATGGCATGATATTAGTATTTATATCTTCATTTGCTACACCAGTGGTAACTAATTTCTTACCAGGTATGGCTACAGCAACCACGATGGCAACACTTATGTTTCCAATTATTTCGGGAACAGCAATTCACCCAATGGTACTAGCAAAAATTATCCCAGCTACTGCAATTGGGATGATGACCCCATGGGCAGGTACTACAGCAGCGCTAGTATATGCTTCACAAAAACTGGATTTCAAAGAAATGGTAAAAACTGGAGTAGTTATGGTAGTTGTATTAGGAACAGTTTTCTTAGTTGGCTCAATGGTTTTAGTGCCGATATTACAGCCTTACACAGCTATCTAAATTAGAATGGAGTAAAAAATGAAACATTTTGTACTATTTAAATTTAAAGAAGAAGTAGATAAAGACCATGTATATAAATTATTTACTGATACATATAAGCAGATTGATAATGAATTAGATTTTGTGTCGGAGGTTAGAGTAAGTTTAAACTGTTATGACCGACCTAGCAATTATGATATGATGATAGAGATAACAGTTAGCGCTCCAGAGAGATTAACCGATTACCTAGAATACCCAGTACATAAAGAGTTAGCAGTAAAAACAAGACCTTATATGGAGTCAGTAGTAATGTTTGATTACCAGTAATTAAAGATAAAGCCCACCACCACCTAAGATGGTAGTGGTGGGTTAATTTATAATATAAAGTAAAGAAAATAGTTTGAAACAAAGCTTCAAACACATGTTTTGTGCTTTCCACTTAGAAATCCTATGTGGAAAATCTTACAAAACATAAAGAAAGGAATGAAATTGATATGAAAAAGCCTAATATAGTGTTTATATTTGCAGATCAGCATAATGGTTCTATAATGAAAAACGCAGGAGATAAATATATAAATACACCTAATCTTGACAAACTAGCAGCTAATGGAGTTAAGTTTAATAACTGTTATTGTGCTTCACCACTATGTGTACCTAGCAGAATGTCACTACTTACAGGGAAGCTACCTATAAACTGTGGGGTTTATAATAATAATCAGACACTACATTCTGATTATGCAACCTTCGCACACTCGACAAATATTGCAGGCTATGAAACAGTGCTAAGTGGCAGAATGCATTTTTATGGTCATGATCAGTATCATGGCTTTGAAAAAAGGTTAGTAGGGGATAATACACCACTACATCATGGATATGATATTCTAGAAGCGAATTTTGGCAATCTTAAAACCTCAGTGTTACAACATCCAGATGGGCTTACTAAATCAGGTAAGGGCAGTAGTGCAGTTTACAGCTTTGATAATGATGTGGTTGCAGGGACTATCTCCTATCTGGAAAATAGGGAAGATGACCGACCACTTATGATGACAGTAGGGTTATTTGCACCACACCCACCTTTTGTAGGGGATCCAGAAAGATATGATTACTATAAATCCATACTGCCAGATGCGCCTGTAGATCAGGAGTTTAAGGATAAACTTCACCCAGCAGTTAAACAGTGGTTAGAGTGCAGAAAGGTTTACGACATATCTGAGGATCACTGGAGAAGTATGAGAGCTGCTTATTATTCTATGGTAGAGTTTCTAGATGGTAATGTAGGTAGAATTATTGATAAAGTTGAGGAGACTTTAGGTCTTGATAATACAATTATTATCTATTCCTCTGATCATGGGGAAGGACTAGGTATTAACGGTATTCCTTGGAAAGGTACATTTTATGAGGCATCAGCAAAGGTACCACTAATTATATCCTATCCTAAATCCTATGGTAGAGGGATAGAGCATAATGAGAATATAAGCCTATTAGATGTGTCAGCAACTATTACAGCCATGGCAGAAGGCCCACAGCTACCTAAAGTAGATGGGATTAGCTTACTACCAGTTTTAGAGGGTAGTGAAAAATTAGCAGAAAACCGCAGTATTATATCACAGGTGGGAACCTATGCAGGTAAGCTAGATAAGCCATCAGCTATGGTTAAAAAAGGTAATTATAAATTAGTGGAGTATTATGGTTTTGATTATCCCCAACTATTTGATGTAGAAATAGATCCATTAGAAATTCACAACCTAGCTTTAGATGACAAATATAGTGATATCCTAAAAGAGATGAAAACAACTCTTGATAGCTGTTGGGACGGAAAATATGTACTGGATTTCTGTGATAAGTCTGCAGAAAACTTTGCAGTGTTAAAAAATTGGTCTAATTCAACCCATTTCCCAATGCCTAAAAGATGGGAAGTTAATAAGGAAGTAAATGAAGTTATAGGCGTGTAGGGTGGATAAGTTTTTTAAAAATAGAGAAAAATAATAATTTAAGGAGATGTTACTAATGGTGACATCTCCTTAAATCAGTGATATAATAAACATAATCAAACACTGGTTACGATTAGATTTATGAGTGTTTATTATAATTTATGCCCAGGCATATTCGCTTATGCTACATGCCTTTATGGCTAATTATATCAAATTTCTACGAAATTATGATATAATAAACACAATCAGACACTAATGGGCTTAGGTTTTGCGAGTGCTTATTATATTGGTTAAAGGAGCTAGTTTGAAACAAAGTTTCAAACATGTGTTTTGTGCTTTTAGGTCATTATAACACCCGCACAAAACACCGAGAAAGGAATGATCATTTATATGGAAAATCACAAAGAATTAATTAACTACACCCTACCTTGGTTATCCTGTACAGATTTTTCTGATAGTTTGGATAAGTATATTAATGATAGCAATACAAGACTATATAAAAAAGGCGAAATTTTAGCCTTACAAGGTGAATACTCTAAGGAAATATTTTTTATTACCAAAGGAATGGTTAAGGTCGTAACTTTAAATTCTGATGGTGAAGAGAAGGTGATATGGTATAGCGTAGCACCTTCATTACAGGGTATAGCACCTTTTTTTAATAATACTGTGACAAATGGGTCTATAATAGCCTATACCGACTGTAGGTGTGCAGTGTTTAATAAGGAAGAGTTTGAGAATATCCTAGAACAAGAAAAGGATATGTATCCTAGATTAATCAATAGTCTAGCAGGGAAAATTCAAAAGTTATTTAATCAAATTGAAGGATTGTCATTTCACTCCTCACAGCTTAGTGTCTGTAAGTTTTTATACTATCTAGCTATAGAGTATCAGCAGTCTAATGAACTTGAGATTAATAAAACTTTGCAGATGAAGATTCCCTTTAATCAAACAGAGATAGCAGCCATAACCTCAGTGAATCGTGTAAGTGTTACTAAGGTGTTTAGTGAGCTTAAAAAAGAGGGTGTCATTGACTTTGATTCTAAAGGAAATATTAGTATTTTTGATATGGATTCCCTAAGGAAAAAATGCATATAATCAAACAAACTATCAGTAACAAGTATATATTGATAGTTTTAATTTTAAGGTTAAAATTAACAAATTGAACTCAAAATAATTGTCAGTGTTTAACAAAAAACTATAGCTAGACTGTTAGTGAATATTTACAATTGACAAATTGCAATTAAACTTGCAAATACATATTTACATAGGGGAAAATATGTGTTAATATATTAACGAAATCAAAATAAAGAGGGGCTTATGTTATGAAAATTAAAGTATGTATTGGTAGCTCATGTCATCTAAAAGGATCCCGAATAATAGTAGAAAGACTAGCAGATCTAATCCAGAGCAGAAATTTAAAAGATAGCATAGAACTTTCAGGTACATTTTGCATGGCGAAATGTCAGGACGGTGTATGTGTGTCAGTAGATGATGTACTCCATTCGGTAAAGCCTGAAACAGTTGAGAGTTTTTTTGAGAAGGTAATACTTTAAGGCTGAAAGAAGGTATATTAATGTCTGAATATATAAAACTAAAAAAATCTAACTGTAAAAACTGCTATAAATGTATCCGTTTTTGCCCGGTTAAGTCAATTAGATTTTCTGGTGGGCAAGCTAATATTATAGGTAATGAGTGTATCTTATGTGGGGAGTGCTATGTCTGTTGTCCACAAGATGCCAAGGAAGTATCTAGCAGTATTGAGGCTACAAAGGTATTAATAGCCTCTAGCAGTGATGTAATTGTTTCTATAGCACCTTCCTTTATTGCCAATTACAACGGAATAGGTATTACAGCTATAGAAGAAGCCCTTAAAAAATTAGGTTTTACCCATGTGGAAGAAACCGCAATTGGGGCTACAATTGTAAAAACAGAATATGAAAATATGATTAATGATGATAATGCCAATATAGTTATATCTTCATCATGTCATTCGGTTAATTTATTAATTCAGAAATATTATCCTACATTAATACCATATCTTGCACAGGTAGTGTCCCCAATGCAGGCTCATGCAATGGATATTAAAAGAAGATATAATAATGCAAAGGTGGTTTTTGTAGGGCCTTGTATATCAAAAAAAGACGAGGCAGGATATTATGGTGATATAGTAGATGAGGTACTTACCTTTGAGGAGCTTAGTCAGTGGTTAGCACAGGAGAATATAGCTTTAGATATGTTACAGGAAAAAGATAGCACTCCAGAAAGCCTAGCGAGATTCTTCCCAACAACAGGAGGAATACTAAAGACCATGACCAAAAGACATCCGCAGTATTCCTATCTTGCTATAGACGGTGTAGACAATTGCAAGAAGGCACTAGAGGAGATTTTAGAAGGAAAGCTAGATAAATGCTTTATTGAGA
This sequence comes from uncultured Oscillospiraceae bacterium, assembly GCA_964369235.1. Classification (GTDB taxonomy): domain Bacteria; phylum Bacillota; class Clostridia; order Oscillospirales; family Ruminococcaceae; genus CAYJEQ01. The sequence continues at coordinate 19,717 of CAYJEQ010000043.1, forward strand.
TGTCTGCCTGTATAGGAAGCTGTATAGGTGGCCCAGCTATAGAGAAGCATAGCAAAAGCACATTGTCTAATTTTATGAATGTAAGTAAATATGCTGGTGAGAAAGATTTTCTAGTAGAGCAGCTTAGTAAGGATTATCTACACAAAACATTTACTTCAATCCAGCGAAGAAACACTACTCCATCAGAGGTAGATATTCTAAAGATACTTAGACAGATAGGTAAGCATACTATAGAAGATGAGCTAGACTGTGGATCCTGTGGTTATAGCTCATGCCGAGAGAAAGCCGAGGCTGTGTATTATGGCAAGGCTGACCTTACTATGTGTTTACCATTTTTAAGTGAAAAAGCTGAAACCTTTTCTGATTTAATTGTAAATAACAGCCCTAATGCAATAATAGTTTTAAACGATAACTTAGAGGTGCAGAGGGTTAATCAGTCTGCCTTAAAACTTTTAAACATTAGAAGTGAGAGTGATATACTAGGGGAGCAGGTTGTAAGGATACTAGATCCAATAGATTTTATAACAGTGAGAAATAGTGGAAAATCCATAAAGGATAAGAATGTATTTTTAGCTGAGTATGACAAATATATAGAACAGACAATAATGTTTGATAAGCAGTATAAGATGCTTATATGTATAATGAGAAATGTAACTGACGAAGAAGTACAGCGAGAGAGAAAAGAAGAAATCAGCAGAAAAACCATCGAAACAACCGACAAGGTAATTGAGAAACAGATGAGAGTTGTACAGGAGATTGCCTCTTTATTAGGTGAAACAGCAGCAGAAACAAAGATAGCGCTTACAAAGTTAAAGGAGTCAATCAAAGATGATTAATTTGTGTACGGACATTGGTTTTAGTAGCTTAAATAAATACACAGAAGAAATCTGCGGAGATCAGGTTTGTGTAGTAGAGGGAACTGATGGATCTACAACAGTGGTGTTAGCAGATGGGCTAGGTAGTGGAATTAAGGCTAATATACTTTCCACCCTAACATCTAAGATTATATCTACTATGATTTCAGAAGGACTTAGTATTATCGACTGTGTAGAAACCATTGCAGCAACACTACCTGTTTGTGCAGTCCGTAAGGTGGCATACTCAACCTTTACAATTTTTAGGGTTTTACCTGGAAATAGAGAAGCCGAAATTATACAATACGATAATCCACAGGTTATGCTAATTAGAAATAATGTTCATTGTGAAATCCCCTATACCGAAACCATCATTAGCGGTAAAAAAATTCTTACATCTAAGATAGGTCTAGAGGAAAATGATATATTCTTTATGATTAGTGATGGTTGTATCCATGCAGGTGTGGGATCTACCCTTAATTTTGGCTGGGATAGAGCAGAGATAATAAAATATATGGAACCGTTATGCCATGTAGGATTTACAGCTAAGACTTTAAACACAATACTCCTAGACGAGTGTTACTCACTATATGGGGCACAGCCTGGAGATGATACTACAGTATGCACCATTAAGATGAGAAAAAGAAATCCTATGAATTTAGTGATAGGGCCACCTTCCAACAAAGATGATGCTGACAAGATGATGTCATTATTTTTTGCCAAAGAAGGTAAGCATATTGTTTGTGGAGGGACTACCTCAGGTATAGCAGCAAAGTTTCTAGGCAAGGAGCTTATACCTACCTTAGATTTTGTTGATCCAGATGTTCCGCCTATTGCCAAAATAGAAGGTGTAGATTTAGTAACAGAAGGTGTAATCACCATAAATAAGGTTTTATCCTATGCTAAGGATTATCTAGGAGAAAACAGGCTATACTCTGATTGGAATAGCAAAAAAGATGGTGCCTCTGCAATAGCAAGGCTACTATTTGAAGAAGCAACAGATATAAATTTCTATATAGGTAAAGCCATAAACCCAGCACATCAAAATCCCGATCTACCAATAAACTTTAATATTAAAATGCAGCTAGTGGATGAATTGGCAGAACATCTGAGAAAAATCGGTAAAAAGATTAAAGTTAGTTATTTTTAGTTAGGGTAATAGTCTTTAACATAGCCGATAGAATCGGTAAAGGAATGATAAGTTTGAAAATAAAATTTTCAAACCGCAAGTTTTGAGGCTTTGCACTGGGAGGGAGTGAAATTTTCCTAATGCCAGTTTACTGATAATGCAGAAAATCGCCTAAAACATTGCAGACTAAGAGAAAGACATGGTCATATATATGAAAAAATTTGATACAAAGGTACAGTATATTAAATATAAAGTTTTAAGCGAAGTAGCGAGAAACTATTGGAATGATACTCTTTTAGAGAATATGAACGATATTCCTAAAAATCTAATCACAGGGAAAGAATCAACCATGCGCTGTTGTGTTTACAAAGAGCGCGCAATACTAAGCGAAAGAGTAAAAATAGCAATGGGTGGGGATAAAACCAACCCAAATGTTATTGAAGTAATTGACATTGCCTGTGATGAATGTCCAGTGTCTGGATATGTGGTTACTTCCTCTTGTAGAGGGTGTATCTCTCACAGATGTTTTGAGTCATGTAAGTTTGGTGCGATATCCTTTAATGATCGTCACGAGGCATTTATAGACAATGATAAATGTGTAAGCTGTGGTGCTTGTGCTAAGGTCTGCCCATACTTCTCTATTATAAGCACAAAAAGACCTTGTGAAAGCGCTTGCAAAGTAAAAGCTATTACAAAAGCCCCAGATAACAGCGCCCAGATTATTAATGAGAAATGTATTGCCTGTGGTGCTTGTGTTTATCAGTGTCCTTTTGGATCCATAGCAGATAAATCCTTTATAATGGATACTATAGACATAATAAAAAACAGCAAGAAAAATACTGAATATAAAGTATATGCTGTAGTAGCACCTTCTATATCCAGCCAGTTCCACCATGCACAGCTAGGGCAGGTAATTAGTGGGATAAAGGAGCTAGGTTTTTATACAACAGTAGAAGCAGCACTAGGTGCCGACGCAGTAGCATTAGAGGAATCTGTAGAGCTAAGCGAAAAAGGCTTTTTAACCAGCTCCTGCTGTCCAGCCTTTGTAATGTATATTCAGCAGAATTTCCCTACAATGGTAGATGATATATCCCATAATCTTTCCCCAATGGCAAGAATAGCAAAATACATTAAAGAAACCGATCCAACTGCAAAGATTGTCTTTATTGGACCTTGTACAGCTAAGAAGATGGAGTTTCAGTTAGATAGTGTATCTCCATATATAGATAGTGTAATAACCTTTGAGGAGCTACAGGCACTATTTAACAGCCGTGATATTAAAATAGAGGAGCTTCCACTAGATGTTTTAGATAATGCATCATACTTTGGTAGAATTTTTGCAAGAAGTGGTGGGCTATCAGATGCAGTGGCTCAGGCAATGAAAG